>WFPK01000097.1 GCA_015487555.1 Phycisphaerales bacterium | reverse complement strand
CCGCCGAGGTGGCAGGGCTTTGAGGGCGGCTACTATCTGAGTCCAAAGATCGCGTTCCATGCTTGATTCTCCGTGCAAAAGAGACCAAGTATGGACGCGATTCTTTGTAGATTCAATGCCGAACAGGCGCCGAATGGCGCATAATCCTCGGCCCTCCGCGGGGGAGGGCAAAACGAAAAACGCCCCCGGCGCTACCGGAAGCGTTTTTCATTTGGTCTTGTGCAACAGGTCGAACGGTGTGTTCATTTGTTGCAAGGCTGAGAGTCTCAGCCGATACCTGACCCACCGAGTGAAAGAGAACACCGATTCGGCCTGATGCCAGCGAGTCTTCGATTTTTTCGGACGCGAGGAATGCGAGCGAGCTGTAAACCGTGTGAACACAGGTGCTTGCGGACAATTGACAAATTGCATACCTTGGCCAATTGAGGTGCTCGAAGGGGGGCGGGTGATGCTTGTGTCTGCGTGGACGGTGCTTGGTGTGGGTGAGTGAAGCCACTGCTTGCCGAAGACGGTCAAGCGGTGGCACCCGAGGCGTGCTTGGCTACAAGATCGGCGATGCGGTCTGGGTTCATGCCGACTTTGAGATCGGGTGAGCCTCGGTTGATATCCCAATCGCGGATGGCGATCATGGTGTCTTCGAGCGGGCGGTTGGCAAGCCCGTTGGCGAGGGCTTTGGCCGACGAGATTCGACTCATGAACTGCCGCTCATCGGGGAGCCAGGTCGGAATATCTTGCCAGGGCTGGACGCCTTGGTCTTTGAGCCATTGGTGGTCGGCTTCGATGAGTGTGGTCTTCGAGTTGAGCGCTTTGTGGGTTCGGCGGATGAAGTCGTGCAAGGGGAGGTTGGATTCTGGGCCGGTGGTGTTGAAGATGCCGGTGATTTTGTTGGTGGCGCAGTGGAGGAAGAAGGCGGCCAGATCGCGCGCGTCGATGAAGCTCACCAGCCCAGCGGGTGGTTTGGGGATCACGAGTGATTCTTGGGTGGTCAACATCCGAGCCCACCAGGTGATGCGATCGGTCGGATCGTTTGGGCCTGCGATGACGCAGGGGCGGGGGATGCAGTGGTTTTCAGGGAAGGCATCAAGAACAACCTGTTCGCAGAGGACTTTGAGGCCGCCATAGGTTTCGGCGGTGACTTCTTCGACGGTTGGATCGGCGAGGATGACCTTGGGTGCGTTTTCGTCGAGGTTGGTTTGGGCGGGGGCTTGGTCATAGACGGAGATGGTGGAGATATAGATGTAGAGATCGGTGTGGTCTTTGAGCAGTTCGCACGCAGCTTTGGTGACGCGGGGGGTGTAGCCACACATATCGACGACAGCGTCGAAGCGCTGCTCGGTGTCGAGGAGGGCTTTGATTTGATCGAGCCCATCGCCCGCGTTTGGATCCCGATCGCCGACGAGCCGACGGATGGCTGGGGGCAAGCCGGGATCGGCTGGTGAGCGATGGAGGAGTGTGACCTGATGGCCGGATTGGACAGCGAGCTCGGTGAAGGCACGGCCGGAGAACTGGGTGCCGCCGAGGATGAGGATGTTCATGGGGGAGGATATGGGGGGGGGGGTGGAAAAAGATGCAGATGAAGAAGATTGAATTGGTGTTTGGATGGATAGAGACTGTCGGTATACTCATTTCTGGAGGCTTGATATGAAATCTATAGTATTCGTTCTTTCACTCTTTACCGGAACAGTTCTTGCAACGGGGGGAGGCAGGGATGAGATATGCCAGGCGGAGCGTGATTTGTGGGCGAATATCGCCAATGGGTATGGGCTTTGTTGTCAGGAATCGCCTGACGATCGGTCGTGGGGCGATCGTGTGCAGTCGGCCCATGTGCGGAACGAGCGACTGCGTTGGCTAATTTCTGTTGCACGGATGCCAGGCATGGAAAAACAGATCGGGATCGAGAAAGGTGAATCACTCCGTGCGTTTTATGATTTGCTCCACGGGCGGCTTGTTGAAGCGATCGGGCCGACGGGCAATAAGCCGGGAAACTCGATTGCCAATACCTTTGCAATTCTTGAGCCCACGGATCTGATATCGGTAGCGTTGTCGGCGGTGCTGACGGATACAAATCCGGCCAAGGCACAGCCGATGCTGGTCAATGGTGACCTGTATTCGTCGGAGTCTGCCGGGGTGGCGATTGAGGCACAGACACTGATGTCTGTGGATGGGAGTGCTCCATCGGCTTCGATTTTACCAGTCATCAACACGGTTGCGGATCAATATCAGTTTGATTCGACAGGTTCTCTTTCTGTTCTTACCGGGCCGTATGAATGGACGCTTGGTGTAGCAAAGGGGAGGTTAACGGTCACGGAACTTCTTTCTGGCGATCTATCGAAGTTGGTACCAACGGACATGGTGCTCACGCTTCAAGGTGATGGGATTACTGCGACGCTGACTCTTGATGAAACCTGTCCATATAACGAACTGGTGCTCGATGTGAACGGCGGTGGGTATCTGGGAATGGCCGTTTCGCTGAGTTCGGAATCCGATGCGCTCGCTCGGGTATCGCAGCTTGGGTCATTCTGGATGGTGCTTCCGGTATCGCAGGATGCGGCTGGCGGGTTGGTGTTTGATACCGCTGGATGGTCGATCGGGACGGAGATTTTTCCGATTCAGCCTGCAACGATGGCGATTGTGATGGGGGAAACGGGTGCAAGCAACGATTTGCCCAATGGACGGGATGAATCGTGTGCCGACGCTGATGGAAATGACATTCGCGATGGCGCGGATGAAATCCTCAATCTCTATGATAATTTGAGTGATTGCGATTGAGCATTGATCCATGCTCCCTGTGCTCTCTGTGCCCTCCACCCGCTTCGGCGGGTTTTTTGGTATGGTTTGGGCCTACGATTCGACACCCTGAAACTCAACCACGCGGGAGCTTTTCGATGCCCAAGAAGACCTGGGAAAATACACTGACGCAGCATTATCTCCTCAAGCGGATCCCCACAGCTCCGTTTGGACATATCCGCGATCGGCACATCGTCAAGTATGACGAGTATGTCAAGACCGGCGGGTACGAAGGGCTGCGCAAGGCACTGGCGATGAAGCCTGCGGAGGTGACGAGCCAGGTGAAGGATTCGGTCCTGCGCGGGCGAGGCGGGGCTGGGTTTCCGACGGGGCTCAAGTGGACCTTTCTGCCAGATCCAGATGGCGGGCAGCGGTATCTGGCGGTCAATGCCGATGAGTCTGAGCCCGGGACTTTTAAGGATCGGCTGTTGATGGACTTTGATCCCCACGGGTTGCTCGAAGGGATCGCGATCTGTATGTATGCGTGCCGATTGAACAAGGCGTATATCTTTATCCGAGGCGAGTATCACCATCAAGCTCATGTGCTCGAAGAGGCGATCAAGGAAGCCTACGAAAACGGGATCTTTGGTGAGAAGGGGCTGCTCAATCAGGCAAACCCATCGGGCGATCCGTTCGTCGGCGAGTGCTTCGTGCATCGCGGCGCGGGGGCGTATATCTGTGGCGAAGAGACGGCGCTGCTTGAGGGGATCGAGGGCAAGCGCGGATGGCCGAGGATCAAGCCGCCGTTCCCGGCGCTCAAGGGGTTGTTCGATCGTCCGACGATTATCAATAATGTGGAGACGCTGGCGCATCTGCCGTTCATCATGAGCGATGGGGCCGAGGCGTTCACGGATCAGGGGGTGGAATCGAGCATCGGCGGGCCGCCATCGTTTGGGACGAAGTTGATGGGGGTGTCGGGGCATGTCGAGAAGCCCGGATGCTATGAGCTTGAGCTTGGGATTCCGCTTCGGACACTGATCGAAGACTACTGCGGCGGCATCCGGGGCGGTAAAAAATTCAAAGGCGCGATCCCCGGCGGTGTATCCATGGGCATCCTTGGGCCCGATCAGTATGAAGCCGAGATGGATTTCGATATCGGGCGCAAGTACGATGTGCTCGGATTGGGAACCAGTGGCCCGACCGTGTTTGATGAAGACACGGATATGGTCGCGGTGGCGCGGAACATCGCGCGGTTTTATAAGCATGAGAGCTGCGGGCAGTGCACGCCTTGCCGCGAGGGTTCGGGGTGGTTGTATCAGATCATGACGCGGATCGAAGCGGGCGATGCGAAGACCAAGGATTTGGATTTGGCGATGGAAGTTGCCAAATCGATGGGTTCGATGCCGGGCACGACGATCTGCGGCTTGGCCGACGGCAACAACTGGGCGGCGCGGACGATCATGGAGAAATACCGTGAAGAGTTCGAGGCACGAGTTGCGCGAACCTTTGTGCCGGTGACGATTGATATGGCGGCACTGAGCGGGGCATGAGTTCTGATTGAGCTGTGATCAAGTTTGAATATACGAGCCGCGACCGTGAGGGAGCGGTCTTTTATTACGACAAGAACATGGGTGAAGGAAGACCGCTCCCTCACGGTCGCGGCTCGTTGGGGAGTTGGTTGTGGTTTGTACAAACAAGCCCGTGCCTTTCGGCGACGGGCTCGGACGGAATCGGGATCTGGTACTCGGTTTCCAACGCTCAGCTCGCTGTCCGAGACTGGGCATATGAAAGCGGGGTTGGTTAGCAGTCGTCCTCATCCGGAGCTTCGCTGAAGATTCCGTTATCGTCCGTTGGTGAACCTTGAGATGGTTTCTCCTTTGAGGGTTTGTCGCGTCGGGCATCTTTTTTGCCGGTGTTGGTGACCCGGTCACGGTTCATTTTTCGGCGGTGGGTGTTTGGGCGATCAGTTTGTGTGCGGTCTTGTTTCTCTTGCGCGCCGCCCTGATTTCCTCTTTGGTCTCGCTGAGCTTTGTTTCGCGGGGACTGACCTGGGCGATTGGCTCGCTTGGCGCGTGTTGATTTGATGTGGGATTTGAGGGCATCGAACTGGGCGGGGGTGAGCACTTTTTCGAGTTTGGCGAGCGCTTCTTTGTTCGCCGGTGCGTTGCTGATGAAGTTGCTGAGTTTTTCACGGGCCTGGCTTGCCCGATTGCCCTGCTTATTGCCCTGCTTGTTACCTTTATTGGCTGGCTCGATCGCGCTGCGGCCTTTCTGTTGGTCGGCTTTGCCCTGTTTGATGCGTTGGCGCATCTCTGCGATTTTATCTTTGTGCTCTTCGAGGAAGGCTTGCATCGCTTGTCGGTGTTCCTGGAAGATGGTTCTGATTTGTGCTTGCTGATCGTCGGTGAGGTTGAGGGCTTGGGCGGCGCGTTTGTTTTTGAGCTGACGGATGGCGAGCTGGTAGTCGCGGAAGGTGATGGGGTGATTGGCTTGGCCTTTGCCTTTGCGGTCGGCTTTGCCGGGGCGATCAGACCGATCAGGGCGATCTTTCATGGAATCGCTTGGGCGATCGGTGGTGGTGGTGGTGGTGGTCTGGGTGACCTCTGGGCCTCGGAGGACATCTTTGTCTCGCTTTTCTTTTTTCTCCGGGCCCGCAGCTGCCAATCCTGAAGCCGAGATGATGAGCAGGGCCAGTGAAGCGGTGAGTGTGCGTTGCATTTTCATGGTGATTCTCCGTTGCGTACTCTGTGGAGTGGGTTGATTGCGTGTTCTCAGGAGCACAACGAGCCACATCCTCGCGTATTGCACCACCTGTGGGGCACTGTTGTATATCGAACCATTGGCAGTGTGTCTATGATCCCATATTCACAGGAAAGATGCAACTCGACAGGGTCTTTCGAGCGGGTTGGGGCGGATAATCGGCATATTTTCTCCAAACCGGCGAAACCCAGCTGTAAGCAAGATGTGAACAAGAAAGAGGATGCTGGACATGACACTGACCAAAGACCATATCAATGAAGCGCTTTCCGCCATCGCCCACCCGAGTGGGGGGGATCTGGTCTCGCGCGGGTGTGTGCTCAATATTGCGGTGTGCGATGAGCATGCTTCGGTGCGGATTTGTATGACGCAGGGGAACCCGAGCGAATCTCAGCCTTCGCGGGATCAGCTCGCCAAGATGGGGGCGTTGGTGGATTCGATGGTGCGGGGGGCTGCCAAGGATCAGGGGATTGATGCGCTTGGGTTGATCGTGGACTTTGTGGATCATCAGGGCGAGGTCATCATGAAGCTCAAAGGCGATGCCAAGGGGGTTGCGCGTGAGCAGAGTAAGGATGATCCCAAGACGCCCACGCCTCAGAATAGTGGGGCGACGGGGGTGCCTGGGGTCAAGCACATCATTGCGGTGGGCGCGGGCAAGGGCGGGGTCGGCAAGACGACCGTTGCGGTAAACTTGGCGATTGGGCTGGCGCGTAAGGGGCATGCGGTGGGGTTGCTCGATGGCGATATCTATGGGCCTTCGCTGCCGACGATGCTTGGGCTGCATTCGATGGAGCAGGTGGTGCTCGATGGTGCATTGCAGCCGTTCATGGCCCATGGGGTGAAGTCGATCACGATGGGCAAGTTGGTCGATGCCGAGAAGCCTTTGATCTGGCGTGGGCCGATGGCGCACGGGGCGTTTCATCAGTTGATCGAGCGGACGCAGTGGGGCGAGTTGGATTATCTGATTATTGATCTGCCGCCGGGGACTGGGGATGTGCCTTTGACCCTGGCCCAGAGCGTGCAGCTGACGGGCGCGGTGGTGGTGTGTACGCCTCAGCGGGTGGCGCAGGATGATGCGGTCCGGGCCAGCGCGATGTTCGAGTCGCTGGGCGTCGAGGTGCTCGGCGTGGTCGAGAACATGAGTTACTTTATTGGTGATGATGGGAAAGAATATGATATATTTGGTCGAGGCGGCGCCCAGCAGATGGCCCAGCGATTGAACCATCCGTTCTTAGGTGCGATCCCGATCAATATGGCTTTGCGTGAGAACTCTGATGGCGGCAAGCCAACGCATAACTTTGATCCCAAGACGGCTGGGGGTGAGGCGTTGCCCAAAGCACTCGAAACGCTGGTCGATCAACTCGAAGCGCAGGTGACGCTGGCGTCGATGAGCAAGGGTGCGAGCAAGCCGACGCTGACGGTGAGTTAAGTGGGCCCTGAAACACCGTATAATTCCCAAACACACCATTGCATTGGGTGGTCGGTCTGGGTATGCTGAGTGGGGTCGCCAAGGGGGCGGCATTCAAAGGTCTCTCAATCAGGAGGAATCAACCATGACCACAACGACCAAAGACATCATCACCGAGATCGCTAACGATCTGGTGGCGCACTGCAGGATCGAAGCTGATGATATTGTCGAGCACGATTGCAAGATTTGGGACAAGCACTTCGCAGAAGGCTGGACAAGCATTGAAGGTGACGGGCAGGTGTATACCGGGCGCGAAGAGCAGATTGCCAAATATCGTGAATGGGAAGCCGGGGTGATCGTGCACGGGTGCGAGGTGATCGGGCCGTTTATTGGCACCGATGGGTTCAGTGTGATCTTCGAGCTCGACATGGAAGGCAAAGACGGGGCATTCCCACGATCACAGATGAAGGAAGTCGCCAACTACACCGTGGAGAATGGGAAGATCGTCAAAGAAGAGTTCCGGTACCCGGCGACGGAATGCAGCAGCGAATGCGGGTGCGAGAAGTAAGCGGAATCGTTTTTACAAACGAGCCACGACCGTGAGGGGGTGGTCCTCTCTTTGTCCAGAAACCAAAGACCACTCCCTCACGGTCGTGGCTCGTTGAGTGGCGTCATTGATTGTGCATCGCGTGGGCTAATCGGGCGGCTTTGACGATCATCACCGCCTCTTCGATCGCTTCGTCGAGGTTTTCGTTGACCAAGAACTTGTCATAAGCATCGCAGGCTTTGGCTTCGGCGATCTCGCGTTTGGCTTCGGCGAAGCGTTTGGTGATGAGCTCGTCGCTCTCGCGCTTTCGGCTTTGCAAGCGGCGCAGGAGCTCTTCTTCGCTCGGGGGAAGGATGAAGATGCCGAAGGCGTCGGGGACTTTGGCTTTGACTTGTTTGGCGCCCTCGACATCAATTTCGAGGATGACGAGTCGGCCTCTGGAGAGTTGTTCGTCGACCCATTTTTTGCGTGTGCCGTACTTTTTGCCGAAGACATCGGCCCATTCGAGGAAGGCGTCTTGGGCAACGAGCTCATCGAACTCGTCGTCGGAGATGAAGTGGTAATCGACACCTTCGACATCGGCCTGGGTCTTGGCGCGGGTGGTGCACGAGACGGAGAAGACCGAATCGGCGATGGAGCGCTCGACGCCTCGGGTGATGGTGGTTTTGCCCACGCCCGATGGGCCTGAGATCATCAGCAAGAGCCCGTTGTCGGTATCGGTGGGCAGGCGGGGGTAGTGTGGGGGGTG
>WFPK01000096.1 GCA_015487555.1 Phycisphaerales bacterium | reverse complement strand
TACTCATTGCATGAAACTGCTGCTCGTATTCCTCGGAGGCGGAATTGGATCGATACTTCGGTACTCGACCGGGCGATTGATCGGACAGTTGACGCCTCCCGGAGCCGACACCCCCCACTGGCTCTCGATGTACCCGGCTGCGACGCTGGTGGTGAATCTGGTCGGGTGTGGGCTGATTGGATTTGCATGGGGGATGCTTGGAAAACCTGAAGAGGGCAACGAGCTTTTGCGGGTGGCTTTGGTCGTCGGGGTGCTTGGAGGGTTTACGACTTTTTCTGCGTTTGGATGGGAAACGCTTGATCTGATGAACGAAGGACGAATCGGCACCGCGATGGTCTATGTGCTCATCAGTGTCGGGGTTGGGATGTTCGCTGCGTGGAGCGGGCATGGATTTGGACTGGCACTCGCGGGAGGATGAGAAGGATGTTGGTTTCTATTGTTCGTCATGGCGATGCGGAGCATCATTCGACCACCGGACGCGATCAGGATCGGGGCCTCACCGAGCTTGGGTATCAACAAGCCCGGGCCATCGGGGTGTATCTGGCGGGGTGTCGCCCGATGCCTACGCGGGTGATCGCTTCACCCTTTGTGCGCGCCCAACAAACCGCCAAGGCGGCCTGCGATGCACGCTCGCTGAGTGTCCACACCGATGATCGGCTCGGGGCGGATCGCGGATTGACCGAAATGCTCGCTGTGCTCGAAGACCATCGAGATCAAGAGGCCATCGCGATTGTCGGACACATGCCCACAGTCGGTCAGCT
The DNA here is from genome assembly GCA_015487555.1 of Phycisphaerales bacterium. Taxonomy (GTDB): domain Bacteria; phylum Planctomycetota; class Phycisphaerae; order Phycisphaerales; family UBA1924; genus UBA1924. Next base: position 44,125 of record WFPK01000096.1, on the reverse strand, counting down.
ACGAACGGTGCTCACCGATGGCCCCACCGCCCAGGCTTCGTCGCTTCAAGCCGGCGAGGTGGTCATGATTCGGATTGATGGCGAGGAGCTGGTTGGAAGCGGCAAGCTTATTGATGTATTTCGAATGTGAGGAGAAAGGGAGAAGAGGAAAGAGAGCTCCCCTTCCATCACGCTGCGCCCCCCACTGCCATTGCCTATTGCCCAATCCCAAGTTCTTTGGCAATCCACTTGTCGATCCGTGCGACCTGGGTTGGAAGCCCAGCGAAAATCAACTCATGACTCAACGGATAAGTCCAGCGCTCGGGCTGGCCCAGCTGACGATAGAGCAGCTCGCCGGTCGATGAGGGGACGGCCTGGTCAAAGCTCGCATGGAGCATCAAAACAGGAACATCGGCCATCTCGGTGGCGGTGTGGTAGGCATCGAGCTTGGATTCTTTGAGGTAATCGCCAAGGAAGTTCTCCCGATGCTCACCCGTAATTTTGCCTGCTCTGTCTGAACGAGGATCGAAGTCAAAGGTGATCGCATCTATCCAGGATTTGTAGTTGGAATCGAGCGATATCTGGAGAAAGTTGGCACCGCCTGCGATGAGCACCGCCGCATCATAGTGATCGGGCGCATAGGCATAGACGGTGGGCAGCATCATGGCGCCGCCGGACATACCGAGAAGGATAACGGGCTTGTCGATCAGATTTGATCGTTTGGTGAAAAGATAATCGACCGCGGCCTTGGTGGCATAAGCACCCTCGGCTACACGATCATCGTTCATGCGCGCAACCTTGCCCGCAACACGAACCATCTGCTCGGGAGAGCCCCGAAAGACAACGCTCTCGGTAAATCGGGATGGATGCGAACGCATCCGCAAAATGGCGTAGCCCTGATGGTGCCAGTAGTTTTCGAGTGCATCGACGATGGGGTCGGGTGTGCCGAACATCCCGGGCAGAAGGATGATGGTGCCGATGGGATCAACCCCTTGGGCGTTGGGCTTTGGGTCGCGGTAAGTAAACCAGGTGCGCTGGAGTTCGACATGATCCTCATCGGGTGAGACCTTCGCCAGGGGCATCCCGTTGACGCCTTTGCGTGTCACCGTAATTCCGATTTTCCCTGAAGAATCGGGATCATCCGTCACCGTGATCTCGGGAATCATATCTGCAGCTTCTATTTTGGTCGCAGACACAAACTTGAAGGCGAGGTCTGGGATGTCGGATTTGGATTGCTTACCGGTGTCTTTGGTGAGATCGGGTGTGGATTCGTTCTTGGGGTTGGGGATAAAGAGGAACGAGCCCGGGCCTTCGGGTTTGAACTTGAATCCGGTGGTGATCCCGATGTCGGCTGCGAGTTGGTTGGCGTCGCTGTATTCGATGTCGGTCGAGCGGAACTGGTGGAACCGTGAGAGGTGGATCGGGCGCAGGGGATCGGCCGGGTCGAGCTCGATGATGGTGCCGGGTTTGTCGGGGTTGTTGCCCCAGCGCGTCGGCCAGCGTGATGGAAGCGCTGCGGGGGGCTCTAAAGCGGGTGCTGACGGGCGGGCGATCGTCTGCGACTGATCTACCGAGGAAACCGGGGCATAGGCTGCGTTCTGAACGGATCGACACCCGCTCACCGAGAGCATGACAGCGACGGTGAGCGAAAGGGGCTTTACGAATGGACGGTTCATGGATAATCTCCGAAGAATATGCCCACCCAAATGGACATCGGCGGGGCGGTCTGTCGATGATACCGGATATTGTCCCCCCGGCTGACGAAAAATGGACATACACCCCAAGATGGATAAAACCCCATGACCCAATCGCAAGGAAATTCCAAAGAAAAAGTCTGCGAAAAATCAGGAGTACCGATGATCCGGTGCGGGCTCGCAGGCGTGCTCATGGGGCTGGCCAACCTCGTCCCCGGCATCTCCGGGGGCACCATGCTCGTCGCCTGCGGCATCTACACCCTCTTCATCGACGCGGTGTCCGATGCGACCCGATTCCGATTCTCACGCAAGACCATCTTGGTGCTGGCGATGGTCGTGGTGGGCGCGATCGCAGCGATCGGTGGATTGGCAGGCACGATCCACTGGGCGTTGGTCAATCATCGGTGGATCATGTTCTCGCTCTTCATCGGGCTCACCCTCGGCGGGGTGCCGATCCTCTGGATGATGGCGAAACCGATCAAAAAAGACACCTACGCCGGGCTCGCCCTTGGTGTGCTGATGATGGGCGCACTCGTCGCACTGCAAGAAATGGGAAGTGAGAGCATCGGCATGTCGGGCACCGTCGGGTTCATCGTCGGCGGGGCAGCAGCTGCCAGTGCGATGATCCTGCCCGGAGTTTCCGGCGCGTTCCTCTTGCTCTTGCTTGGGTTGTATGAGCCGATCATCGGCGCGATCAAGGACACGATCTCTGCGCTCAAAGCTGGCGATGTCTCCGCAGTCATCGACCAGATGAGCATCATCATCCCCATCGGCATCGGCGTGCTGCTGGGCGTGGCGGTGGTGAGCAATGTGCTCAAGTGGGTGCTGCACCGATACGAACGCGTCACGCTTGGGGTCTTGCTCGGTTTGATCATCGCGGCCCCAGCGGGGTTGTATCCCTTCCGCGATGGGGTTTTGCCCGAAATCGGCGACACCATCAAAGGCGAGCTCGTCACGGAAGAAAACCTCATCGAGATGCAGTCGCTCGACAATGCCAAAGACTGGAAGCAAGAAACATTTACCCCCAGCGCGATGCAGGTTGTTGGCTCGCTTGGGTTGATCGTGCTTGGGTTTGGGATGACGGTTGGGATTGCGAGGGTGGGGAGAGAAAACAGCAAAGCGGAAAATCAGCAAAGCAGCAAATAGGAAAGAAGAAGGGTGCCACTACTCGCCCGCAGGGCGCAGTAGTGTCTTGAATCGTATTTAGCCGTCGCACTACTGCGCCGCTGCGCGTCGAGTAGTGGCACCCAATAAGAAACTCTTCTCTGCACCTCTGCGTGATCTTTGCGTCCTCTGCGTTCCTCTTCCCTCTTATTTGCTGCTTTGCTGATTTTCCGCTTTGCTGTTTTTCATCCACCCGCCGAGTTTGTCTGCCGATGATCGCATCGCATAAACCACCAGCACAATCCCCACGAGGAGGGTAATCGCGGAGTAGGTTTGGCCTCGGGTCAGGGGGCCGAACTGGGAGACGCCGGCGTCGGGGAGGCGGATGAAATCCATGGGGATTCGGCCCAGGGCGTAGGTGATGGCGAAGGCGCCCGCAATCAAGCCGGGCTTACGGGGTTTCATGGCGATGATCCAGACGACGGCCAGCACCAACAAGCCATCGAGCGATGCCTGCAAAAGTTGAGTGGGATATCTTGCCGCGATCAAGGGTTCGAGCTGGGCTTTGAGGGTGTCGTCGCCGCGTTGGATGAGATCGAGCATGCGGTAGTACCCTTGGAACCAATCTTGTTCGTTGGGGAGCATGTGTTTCATCGAGAGCTCGATGATCTGGTTCATCTGCTCGGGGGTTTGGGCGAGTTGGGAGTCGGCGAGTGTGGTGATTTCTTGTGGGTAGCGCACCGCCCACCAGGGGGCGTGTTGTCCCGGGTTGGCGACGATTTTGCCCAGGAGTTCGCCGTTGATGAAGTTGGCGATTCGGCCGAAGAACAAGCCGAAGGGTGCGATCAGGACCGCGGTGTCAAAGATATGCAACGGCGAGCATCGCCCGACGATTTTGCCGGTTTGGTCTTTGAAGCCTCTGGATATGCGCCAGGCAGCGAGTGCGCATCCGATGATGCCGCCGTGCGATGCCATGCCGCCGTTGTTGATGGCCAGCACCCCCCACCACGGCGCGGAGCTTGAAAAGTCGATCAGAAGCGAAGGTTCGTATCCGATGACATAGAAGAGCCTGCCGCCGACGAGGGTGCCGACGATGAGGTACATCATGGCGTCGCCGATGCGATCGTATGGGATGAGGGTCGCGTTTCGGCGTGAGAGGAATCGGAGGAAGAGGTAGGCGAAGGTGAACCCGAGTGCGTAGGAAAGCCCGTAGTACCGGATGCCGAAGGTCGGGGTGAACTTGACGAGGAAGGGGGAGAAGTCGTGGAACCATCCGCCGAGGTTGGTTTGGACAGCAGCCGAGGCGGGTTGGAAGGTGGCGAGATTCAGCATGTGCAGGGGTTCGCGATGATTTCAGGCGATGGTTTGGGGGCTTTGATGCCAAAGAATGACTCGGTGTTGGTGTCGATCTGCTCGTGGAACTGCTCGAAGGGGGTGTTGCGCAGGGCTGCGAGGAACTGTGCGGTGTACCGGGCGTAGGCGGGGACGCAGGGGCGGGTGCCTCGTTTGGGATCGGGCGAAAGGAAGGGGGAATCGGTTTCGACCATGATGCGATCGTCGGGGACGAGCTTGGCCGACTCGGCGACCTCTTTGGCGTTTTTGTAGGTGACGACGCCTGTGAAGGAGATCATGGCGCCGAAATCGAGCACTGCGCGGGCCTGGTCTGGGTTGCCGGTGAAACAGTGGAAGACGAAGCGCGATGGATCGAGGGTGGTTGCGCGGAGGATGGGCAAAAGATCGTCGAAGGCCTCTCGGCAGTGGATGACGATGGGAAGGTCGATGCCTTCGGCTTTGCACGATTCGATGAAGGCGAGGTGGGTAGCGAGAACCGGGTCTTGGATCGAGCGGACTGGTCTGGAGTGTTTGTTATCGAGCCCGAGCTCGCCCCAGGCGACGCATTTTTCGTGCTTGGCGATTTCGCGGATGGCGTTCCAGTCGTGGGGTTCTTTGTCGCTGTATAAAGGATGCACGCCTGCGGTGCACCAGACATGGTCGTATTCCTTGGCGACCCGGAGGGCATCATGGGCATCGACGGTGGTGGTGGCGATGGTGATGATCCCGGTGACGCCTGCATCGGCAGCCTGCTGGATCACTTCGTCGATTCGGCCGGCGTAGTCGGGGAAAGTGAGGTGGGCGTGGGTGTCGATCATGGGCAATGGTAGGGAAGTCGAGCCTCGGGCGTGCAACAATGGGGTATGGATGCACAACGAGTTGATACACTGCCCAAACTCCCTCGCCGACCCGAAGATGGGCACAAAGGCACCTTTGGCACCGTCGGGATCATCGGCGGCTCTGCGGGGAGGCACCGGGATGAGGATTTCGCAGCCACGATGATCGGCGCGCCGGCACTGGCTGCGATGGGGGCGATCCGGTCGGGGTGCGGGCTCGTCAAGATCATGACGCCGATGCCGATTGTCGAAGCGGTGCTGACGCTGGCGCCCTTTGCGACCGGGTTCGGGGTCGAGGTTGATGCGGATCGGGCGATGATCGCATCGAGCGCAGCGCCGATCATCGACGAGCTTGTGCGCACAAGTGATGCGATCGTCGTTGGGCCTGGGATGGGCACGGGGCATGGGGTCGGGCAGATCGTGGTTCGTCTTGTTGGACAGGAAGAGGTGCCGATCGTGGTCGATGCCGACGGGCTCAATGCGCTCGCAGCGATGCCTGACTTTGGGCGCGATGTGCGGGCCAATCTGGTGCTCACGCCTCACCCGGGCGAGGCCAAGCGATTGATGGACAACCTGTCCATCACGGGCGAGCCAGCGGGGAGTGCATCGGATCGGATCGAAGCCTGCATCGGACTCGCCCAGCGGATCGGGTGCGTGGTGGTGCTCAAAGGATCGGGCACGGTTGTCTCGGATGGGCATCGGGTCTGGGTGTGCGATCGGGGGTGCTCAGCGATGGGGGTTGGGGGGACTGGCGATGTGCTCAGCGGGGTGATCGGGGGTTTGATTGCCCAGGGGATCGGCCTCTTCATGAGCTGCGCAATCGGGGTGCAGGCCCATGCGATCGCAGGCGAGCGATGGGTCGAGCATCACCACAGCAGCAGCGGGATGATCGCCAACGAGTTGGCCGATGAGCTCGTCGGGGTGCTCGAAACTATGCGCGAGAAAGCGTGCTGATTCTGTGGAGCCTTGCAACCCTGATGGGTTTGGGATGTAGGATACTCTCCGAGAAACAGGCTTTTCGTCTCGAAGGGCTTGCTCGGCAAAGATTTAGTGGATCAGGCATGGGTATGTGGCCCGTGGGTGGACGCTGCGCGGTCCTTTGGATGCAGGAAGCTGGTGCTATGGCGGGTATGGATGCTCATCGCATCATCGGACAAGGAATCGTTGTCTCGTGCGCGTTGCTGACCCTAGGTGGGTGCCGATCGCCCGAGTCGTATCGCACCCAAGCGGATGATGTGGCGACGAAGATTCTCGATGAATCCTGGCAAGCCGCGATGGGACGCACCGAAGACGGGTTCACCATCGAGCCCGCCAGCGACACCCTTCGGCGTCGGCTTTTGCTCGATCAGCACCTGCCGATGCGGATACCCGCCAGTGCCGGATCGAGCGACGACGAGCTCATCGAGCAATGGCCCGATGCGCGGTACTTTGCCGATCGGCGATTCGACGATACTTCTATCAACCTTGGCGATGCGCAGGTACCCAAGATTTCATTGAACGAAGCGCTCATGATCGCAGCGAGCAACAGCCGACTCTACCAATCGCAGAAAGAAACCGTCTTCCAGACAGCGCTTCGGCTTGATCTGCAGCGCAACGCGTTCCGCTCGATCTGGGCAGGCGTGCTCGACACCACCGCGAGCTCGAGCCTGGGTGCCAACTCGGAGACCAACGGAATTCTCAATCAGGACTCAGTATCGGTGTCTCGACGATTCAAAGATGGATCGCAGTTTTTGGGATTACTGGCGGTTGATCTGGCCAAACTGCTCAGTGGATCCAAGGAGAGCTCGACGGGGGTTCGGCTTGATACGAGCTTGTCGATCCCGCTTTTGCGTGGGTCGAGCAGGTTTGTGGTCAGTGAGCCTCTGACGCAGGCCCAGCGGGATGTGGTGTATTCGATTTACCGCTTTGAGCGCTTCAAGCGGACCTTTGCGGTGGGGATCGCGAGTGATTATCTTTCGGTGCTCCAGCAGCTCGACCGGGTTGCCAATGCCCAGGCGAACTATGAGCGGGTGATTTCCTCGACCCGGCGCGCCCGGCGATTGGCCGATGCGGGTCGGCTCCCTGAGATTCAGGTGGATCAGTCGGTGCAGGACGAGCTTCGCGCTCGCGACTCGTGGATCAGCGCGGTGCAGGCCCACGAGCGATCGCTTGATCGGTTCAAGATGTCACTGGGGTTGCCGACCGATGCGAAGATCGAGCTTGATCCGGCGGAGTTTGATGTGTTACTCAACTCTGATCGGTATGCCCGATACTTGGAGCCTCAGAAATTGGGAACCGATGAGCCTGTTCCGCCTGCCGATGCTCCGGTGACCCTCAAGCCCCCTTCGGCAGAAGATGCGGGGCCGATGGAGTTGCTTGAATCGGATGCGATCTTGATCGCGTTGATGAATCGGCTCGATCTGCGGGTAGCTGTGGGCGAGATTGTTGATGCCCAGCGCGGGGTGGTTGTTGCTGCGGATAATCTTCGCGCCGATGTGACACTTTTGGGCTCGGCGTCGCTGGGCGAGCCTCGGTCATTGAGCAGCGCCGACAGCGACAACGCCCAGCTGAGGACTGATCGTGGGTTTTACTCGCTTCTGATCGGGATCGACCTGCCCATCGAGCGTACCGCCGAGCGCAATAGCTATCGCAATGCGTTGATCAGCTACGAGCAAACGGTTCGCGGATTTCAGGAGATCGAGGATTCGGTCAAGTTTGATGTGCGCACAGTGCTTGGGAATTTGCTCGAAGCGAGGGAGTCGATTCAGATTCAGGCCGAGGCGGTTCGTGTTGCCCAGCGCCGGGTGGATTCGACCAACTTGTTTCTCCAGGCCGGCCGAGCCGAGATCCGTGACCTGCTCGAAGCACAGAACGCGCTCAACGCTGCCCAAGATGCGCTCACCAGCGCGGTGGTGAGCTATCGGATCGGCGAGCTCGAGCTCCAGCGTGATCTGGGGGTGCTCGATGTGACTGGCGATGGGCTTTGGGTTGAGTTTGACCCAAGCACCTACGACATCGACGAGCTCAAGGAGGCTTTGGGCGAGTTGGGATCGAACGAGCACAACAGGATAAGCAAGAATGTGATGAACTGAGCGTTGGCGCTCTGAGGACTTTGCGATGAAGCGAGCAACAAAGAATCTGATTATGCTGGTATCGGCTGTGGTGGTCATCGCGAGCGTAGCTACAGCGGTGTCGGTCGCCAATGCCCGATCTTCAAATAAGGTAGATGCCGGATCGGTGTTTACTCTTGAGCGAGGGGCGTTGACGATTGGGCTGACCGAATCGGGGACAATCAAATCCCGCGATCAGTTTATAGTCAAAAGCGAAGTTGAGGGGCGGACCTCGGTGATCTATGTGATCGATGAGGGGGTGACTGTCAAGAAAGGTGATCTGTTGATCGAGCTCGATTCGAGCGCTCTTCAGGATCGACTTGTGGATCAGCAGATTCAGGTCGAGAATACGGATGCGAACTTTGTCTCTGCGCAAGAGAATCTTGAGGTCACCAAGATCCAGTCGCAGAGTAACATCGCCAAGGCTGAGCTCGAAAATCAGTTTGCGATCGAGGACAAAATCAAATACCTCGAAGGCGATTGGCCCAAATCTTTGATGCAGGCCCAAACGGATGTGACGCTGGCACAGGAGGATTTTCGGCGCGCGACCGACGAGTTTGGATGGTCGAAAAAACTCTACGCTGAAAAGTATCTTTCGGAGACACAGTACCGCGCCGATGAGCTTGCCCTCAAGCGGGCCGAGCTACAGGTTGCGCTGGCCAAGGAGAATCTTTCGCTGCTTACCGATTACACCCATACGCGTCGATTGGCCGAGCTTGATTCGGATATCGAACAGAAGGAGCTCGCCCTCAAGCGTGTCAAACGAGAATCCGCAAGCAATCTTGTGCAGGCCCAGGCAAGGCTTCGCGCCCTGGAAGCCGAGCAGAATCGTCAAAAGAATCGGCTGACCAAAATCGAAGACCAGATCTCCAAAACAAAAATCTACGCCCCCGCCGACGGAATGGTGGTGTATGCCACGAGCTCGGAGTTCAGCTGGCGGGGCGATACCCAGCCTTTGGATGAAGGACAAGAGGTCTGGGAACGGCAAGAGCTGATCCATCTGCCAACTGCGGATTCGATGATGGTGGTCATCCGTGTGCAAGAATCAGCGCTGGGGAAAGTCAAGCTTGGACAATCGGTGCAAATCAAGGTCGATGCGCTCCCCGATGCAAACTTTACCGGGAAAGTCACCAAGATCGCCCCGCTGCCTGATGCGACTTCGGTCTTTATGAATCCGGATCTCAAAGTCTACGACACCCAAATCATGATCGACGGCATACATCCGGCGCTGCGAACAGGTATGAGCTGCAAGGCGACAGTGCTCATCGAACACTATACAGATGCGCTATTCGTGCCGATCCAGGCAGTGGTTGGACGCGCGGGCGAATCGGTGGTGTATGTCGTCAAGGGCAACGAGTCCAAGGCGAGGTCCGTTGTCACCGGGCTTGATAACAATACAATGATCCACATCCTCAGTGGACTCGAAGAGGGCGAACAAGTGCTCTTGACCCCGCCTCTTGGCGCAAATGAATCGCCTGGGGATCGGGCACGCCCAGAATCTGAGCAAACACAAAGACCCAAAGCCCGCAGGCCTGCCCCAAGCGGGATGTCGGGAAGAGGGTCAGGGGGAGGGTCGGGGAGAGGGTCGGGGAATCGACCTTGAACACGCCGACAACAAACCCCGCCCGATCCAAGCATGTCATCGAACTCCGCGCGGTCTGGAAGACCTATCGCATGGGTGACCAGGATGTCCATGCGCTGGCGGGGGTTGATCTGAACATCGAGCATGGAAGTTTCTGGGCGATCTCAGGAGCCAGCGGGTCGGGCAAGAGCACGATGCTCAATCTTTTGGGGTGTCTTGATCGCCCGACGAGCGGGTCGTATGCGCTCGAGGGGCAGGATATATCGAGCATGAGCGACGACGCGCTCTCCGACCTTCGGCTCAAGCACCTCGGGTTCGTGTTTCAAAGTTTCAACCTGATCCCACAGCTGACTGTGCAAGAAAATATCGAGCTGCCCCTGTTTTATCAGGGGATTGATGCACAGGTCGCTTCCGATCGGGCGCGGGCGATTGCGGATCGCGTCGGGCTTGGTGATCGGCTCGGACATCGCCCGACGGAGCTCTCGGGTGGTCAACAGCAGCGTGTGGCGATCGCGCGGGCGCTGTCGAATGAGCCTTCGGTGCTTCTGGCTGACGAGCCGACGGGAAATCTGGACACCGCAACAGGCGATTCGATTATGCAACTCTTGACCGAGCTCCACGAGCAGGGCAAGACGATCATGATGGTGACACACGAGCCTGAAATCGCAGCCTATGCGCAATATCAACTCACAATGCGCGATGGGAAGGTCGCTTCGATTGTTGAGAACACTTCGTGCCGATCGGGGAAGAGGCCTATGGGGAGCAGCTTATCATGCTAAACACCCGATTCTTTCGCAATGTCCGCCTCGGGATCAAGACGCTGATGCTCCACAAGATGCGTTCGATCCTGACGATGACGGGGATGGTCTTTGGCGTCGGCGCGGTGATCGCGATGCTCGCTGTTGGCGAAGGGGCAAGCAAGGAAGCGCTCGATCAGATTCGGAGGCTTGGGAGTCAGAATATCATCATCAACTCGCAGAAATCGGTCCAACAGGCCGCATCGGGCTCGATGCGGGTACGGATGAATATCTATGGGCTGCTCTATGATGATCTCGATCGGATCACCCAGAGCTTTGACACCGTTGAGCGCGTGGTGCCCGCCAAGCTCATCCGCGGAACAGGGCGCATCGGCGGGCGCTCGCTCGACCTTCGGCTGGTGGGCACGACGCCCAGCTGGTTCGAACTCGTTGAACGCAAACTCATCGCCGGGCGGGTAATGACCCCGCACGATATGCAGACCAATGCCAATATCGTGGTGCTCACCGAGCACGGCGCTCGCAAGCTCCTCGCGGGGCGAAGCACCATCGGATCCCAGGTCCGAATCAACCAGGGCTACTTCACCGTCGTGGGGGTAATCAAATCCGAAAGCATCCAATCGGGCGCCATGCAAACCCCCGACGAAGAGATCGATGCGTACATCCCGCTCAATGTGGCCATCGAGCGGTTCGGGGACATCACCACCACACGCGGGCAAGGCTCACGCTCGCGCGAGCTCGTCGAGCTCCACCAGCTGATCGTGCAAGTTGACTCGATCGAGCATGTGGAATCGACCGCAGCGGGGATCGAACGGATGCTCTCGCTGTTCCATTCCAAGAAGGACTACAAGATGAGCGTGCCCCTGGCGCTGCTGCGCCAGGCCCAGGCAACCCAGCGAACATTCAACATTGTGCTCGGGTCGATCGCGGGGATCTCGCTGCTCATCGGCGGGATCGGGATTATGAACATCATGCTCGCATCGGTCACCGAGCGCACCCGCGAGATCGGCATCCGCCGGGCAATCGGCGCAAGGCGAAAACAGATCATCGGGCAGTTCCTCATCGAGACGGTGGTGCTCTCGGTCACGGGCGGGCTCATCGGGATCGGGATCGGGATGCTGATCCCGTGGCTCATCACGATGTTTGCCGATATGCCTACGGTGGTGACGCTCTGGAGTGTGCTGCTCTCGGTGGTGATCAGTATCGGGGTGGGGATTATCTTTGGGATGTACCCGGCGATGCGGGCAGCGAATCTTGATCCGATCGAGGCGCTAAGGCACGAGTAACTGAAGTGGCTTGGGATCATGGGATCATGCAGGAGGCGAAGACACCACCTGCATGGCACCCGGCGTGGTTAGAAATCTCTTCGAGATTTTAACCACGGCACCAACCAGTGAAATACTTCGCATTTCTTAGAACTGCTCTTCGAGTGAGTTTTTGATCATCCTGCGCATCATTTTGATCTGCCCATCGCTGAGCCCGGTGTCTTTGGTGTTGACGCGCATCGCCGGGGTCCAGGTGTTGGACTCGAAGGCGTAGCCGAGTTCGTTGAGGATCACTTCTTCGATCCCGGGCATGTGGGCTGCGCCGTAGAAGATGGCGATGTCCTTGGCGTCGGGGTTGTCGGCGAGCTCTTCTTTGAGGTATTCGATGACGATATCGTTTCGCCCATGAAGGATGACTTTCTCGATGGCTTCGAACTGAGAAAGCATCTCGGTCGATTCGACCAGGGCGAGCATGTCCATCATCACCAGCTTCATCATCGCGGACATGGTCGGTGAACGCTCGACGAACTTGAGCACGAAGCCGATGAGCTTGGCCTGGAAGGATTCGCCTTCGATGAGTTTGAGGATCATCGCGTTGTCCTCGCCCATCTCATCGAGCTGGGCTTGGAGCTGGTTGATGTCGATGTCGGCGTTGATCCAATCGGGATCGGTCATGTCCATCTCGTCGAGCTGAAAGGAGACGCGCAGGGCCCGGGCGAGCTGGGACTGGATGCCTTCGGGCGCAGGCTCCTTCGAGCCTGCGGGTTCAGGGGTCCAGGATCGGATGATGTCGGCGTTGAGGGCCTCGCCGCCGGGGATGAAGTCGGCGCCGGTGGAAACCAGGCGGATGGCGCGGGCTGGCGCATCATCGAGGGTGGTGGTGATTTGATCGAGTTTGATCGGCTCGCCCCAACCATCGACAGCGATGGACTCGACGATGGCAGCGATGCGTGGGTCGTCGCTGGCGAGCAGATCGTCGAATGATTCGGGGAGCTTGCCCGTATGGTCATGATACCGGGCAACGATGTCGATCAGCAGATCGAGCCGATCGGCGGTGGCGTTTGCTTTGGCTTGGTCGTCGAGCATGGGGTCGATGGGATCGAGCCCGGCGGGCTTGACGCCTTCAAAGAGGACACGGTCGTAGGATTCGAGCACCTCCTGCATCGTCTGGTAGAAGGATCGGTCGGCGATGTGGATCGCCGAGACGAGGTGGATGCGCGGGGCATCGCCTGAGACTGGTTTGAATGTCCGCTCGCACATCTCGAGGGTGACGAGCCCACGCGGGGTTTGGGTGATGCGGGCGTAGGGGTCGGCTGCCTGGATCGACGAAACGAAGAGCCCGCAAGCGAAGATCGCCAGGGTGAGGATGGAGTATGCTTTGGGGAAGATCATGGGTGACTCCGGAGCAGGAAGGGAAGCCTTGGTCTTGGTGTGACTTTATTCGTCAAGGACGATAAAGCATTGTACGCTTCGCCTGCGGATTGGTTGGGCGATGGGTTTGACGCCATGCCATGAAGCATCACCGACTTTGAAAACGAAGAGCGAGTTGGCGATAAAAGGTGCAGTGAATGCACATTCGTATTTGTTCCAATCATGCGGATCGGCTTCCTCCACACCTTCTTTTTCGACGAGCACACTGGTGCCAAAGCTTTCGAGTGATTGATCGTTAGGATCTGGAAGATAGAAGAGGGCGGTGACGATTTTTTGGGCGATATCGGTGTGCGGGCGAATCTGGTAGCCAAAGCGATCGAGCGAGAGATGGATGAGTGATCGGGTGCGATGGAGGTAAGACTCAACCAGCTCTGGGCCTCCCATGGTTTCGAGCAAGGCCTTGCGGAAGCGAGTGCTGCCGAGGGTCTCGATAAACCCTTCCCAGAAGATCCGCTGATGGGCGTCGAGTCGATCGAGATCATCATCGCCTGCGTCTCGGTGGGTGAGGAAGACAGCGCCTCGATCCCGATGGTACTCGCTGAGGGGAACGAAGACCTCGTCTTCGGGGAAAGCGTCGATCATCTGCTGGTAGTAGTTTTCCGGAAGGATCGGGCGAACCAGTGTATGGACAAATGGCCAATGATTGACTGGTGTGTTGCGAAGGGCATACTCGGCGCTGGCGAGGTGATCGGTGCTTTGATGCTGCTCGATGGTGGTCATGGGTGTGCTCCGTTTCGTGTAAACACAAAGTTCTCGATGGTCTTGGGACGATCTTCTTGTTGCGCCCTCGGCTGACGAATCTGCTGATAAACAAGCCCGGCCTCTTGCATCCTCCCTGCGACCAAATCGACCAGGTCCTTGCGGGACGAGTCAATCTCGACAGAAACTGATTTGAGTTTGCGATCGAGAAGTGTCCGCCTTGCTCCGGTGAGAATCTGCTCTTCGATTCCATCGACATCGATCTTGATCCGGTTGGGGGCTGGGAGATTGAACACTTCGACGAGCTCGTCAATGGATATCCCGATGGCCCCTTGGGCGAATGTTGGCGTAAAGATTTTCCCGGATTCGTCGATCGGTTCGCCGAAACTCGATCCTGCGCCGCCTGCAAATGGGTTGCGCATGTGCAGGGTTCCCGAATCGGCACCGGCATTGACCGCGACAGGATAGGCCTTGATTCGATCGCTCTGCCCCGAGCGTCTGATCTGTTCTGCGAGGACATGCCAGCTCCAGGGTGAGGGTTCGAAGGCAAGGATCTGGGCCGCTTTGTCAGCAGCTGCTGCGTACATGACATAGGGACCCGTGCTTGCACCGATGTCCCAGTAGATATCCCCTTGATCGAACTGGTCGATCCAATCGAGTGTCTCAGGCTCTTTGGTAAGGAGAGTTTGGGCTCGCCAGCCGGCGGCCCCCCCGGGGCAATAGAAGCAGATGGGCCCATGCTTGGTTTCAATGACGACTTCATCATTTGCACTCGGCAAAGTTGTGATCTCGTTGGTGTCCGGCTCAATAAGCTTGGGCACCGATGCGCCCGGGTGCTTGGCGATGGCCAAGAGAAAATCAGGGCGAGGCATGCTTTGATCAAAGGCTTCTCGATTGACTCGGTTTCGATCAATCCTCCACATACCCGGAGGGAGATGAGGATCAAAGACTTCGTCGATGGGGAGCTGGGCAATGAGCTCGATGATTTCAAACCGAGACTCGAGGGCATTGATGAACTCTTCGAGGTCCCAATCGTGGACATGGTGCGGGGTCGGGCCGAGCTTGTTGGGGGTGCTCACCACGAGGAGCCCGCCGGGTTTGAGGATTCGGGCATATTGAGCACAGAGCTCAGAAGTCTGCTCGATGTGCTCGATGGTCTCGAAGCTGGCGATGAGATCGACCGCATTGTCGTCGATGGGAAGTTCAATGGCTGAGGCACAATGAAACTGACGGGTTGGTGATCCATAGCGTCGTTGGGCATATTGAATCGTTGGAAGGTCGATATCAACGCCCACATAGGTGATGTCGTGATTGTGCGCGAGGATGGTTGAGCCGTACCCTGTGCCACAAGCGAGATCGGCAACAGCGGTTGCTCCGATGCAGCCGATCAAATCCCCAGCGAGTTCGTATCGACGGATATGAAGCTCGGTGCGCGCAGGCGGAAGCATGGGGAGGAGTGCGTCGTGGCGTTCGCCTCGGTTCTCGACAAGCCAACGGGCATCGTCTTGGGTGAGATTCGAGAGCCCTGCCAAGCGTTCGAGTGTTTGGTCAGCCTGGTAGGGTGCATCGTCGGTGGTGTAGAGCTTGACAATGGGGAGATCGAGCCCGCCAAAGACCTGGCGGGCTCGACAATCGAGCTGGCGCTCGTAGCACTCGGAGCTGATGACGATGGCGCCGACAGCGTCGGGGAGATTGTCAGGGCAAGGTTTGGCAATGGGGACGCCTCCCATCGCGGATTGAATCGGATGGTCGTCGAAAATCACACGCACAGCAATGCCATAGCGTATCCAAGGTTGACGAACGATCGGGCGGGTGTGACGGCCTGCGCCAAAGAGGGCGATGTCGGTAATGCCTTGGGCGCTGAGCATGGATGCGGTGCGCTCAAAGACCTGATTACGAAGGGCTTGGAGGGGAGGGAGAACAGGTGAGCCGGGGTTTCGCATGCGATTGGCGAAGTCTTCTGCGAGTTTGGGATCGACCGGGTTGGCATGGGGTGTCATAAGAAAAAGCATAGTCGAAAAACGAAGAAGTTGCCCATCGAACTTCAAAAACTCGATCACCACCCGCGTATGGGGCATGCGAAGCGATATCGCCGATTGAAAGCCCCCAAGGTCAGGACTCAGATCGCCTGAGCACCTCAACAACAACGCATTGCAAGCACGCCGGTGCTCAGCAGATTCCCGCATTGGGCTCGTCGGATCGCTGCTCGATCTTTGCCAACGGCACATAGAGCCGATATACGCCTATCCCGATGCGGCGAAAATGGGCAGATTTTTCCCATAACGATTCCTCATGAACAAGCGAAGAGAGAATCAGTGTCCCGGCTTCGCGCGTGCGGGGGTCCTGCGGATGGATCATCGGGATGGTGTCAAACACATCGTCACAACCGATAGGCACAAGGTCATCGAGGATCATGGCAGGCTTGTTTGTGATCTGTGAATACTTGAGGAGTCGGCGTGTGTGGAGCCCGCCGCCATAGATTGCGTAGGGTTGGTTGTGAAGGGTTTGGACCATCGCTGCGAAGCGTTCGGGCGAAGAAAGCTCGGCATCGCTCCAGCGGAGCGAGTGGACGATGGTTCCCTGATCTCGCCAGGGGCGCGATCGGCGGTAGAGCTCGAAGTCGATCTCGTCGCCTTTGAGCACGAGCATCGCAGGGCGATTACCTCGGAGGATTTGAGCGGGTGAACAGTGCTCGGCGCCTTCGATGGATGCTTCTTGGAGTGTGGTGCGCACTGGGCCTTGGGCGAGCGCTGCCTGGGCAGCGTCGATCACCGCGTCGATATGCTCGATGGCCTTTGGGTCTGGGCAGACGAGGGGGTGGATTCCTGATGAGCGCAAAGCGCGCGACGCGACGATCAGCTCGCAATCACCCTGGGGCGCGATCAGGACGGGGTTCTTGGGTGAAACCAGCTTTTCGATGTGGGCATCGCTGACAGCGGGGATGCCCAGGAGCGTGGCGTTGTTGGGCTCGGCGAGCACGATGAACCTTTCGATCTGATCGAACCGGTGCTCGGCGAGTGTTGCAAGCTCGGGTGTGGGCGCTCGGCTTGCGACGATGGTGATCTTGGATGATTGATCTTTGTACATCGTGTCGAAAGCTTCGATGAGTTGCCCTTTGGGCTCTGGGATGCGCACGGAGGGTTGGTTGGCTTCTGGGTGCAGCGTGCTCGATGATGCGACCCGTTCGATGATCCGCGCCACCCGGTTTGCGGGGTTCGGGCGGGTGTAGCTCTGGACGATGCGTTCTTGAAAGGCCATCAGCTCGGGAGCAGGGTCGAGAAGTGCGTCGAAGAGCTCATTGGCTGATCGGGTGGCGATTGGCGTTGTCTGGGCGCGTATCTTTGCGATCGAATCGGCAGCTGCTGCGTTGGCCCGGCGGTCTTTGCCTTGCAGGGCGTCGATCGTTGCCTGGTCTTGGGCGATCCCATCTGTCGCGTCGGTGCTGTATCGCCATGCGCACGGAATCCACAAAGGCCAGGGATGGGGATGGATGATCGCGGTGGGTTTGTTGGCGATCATGGATTCAATCGCCAGCGTCGAGGCGCTGGTCAGGACGCCACGCACCTGGGCCAATGACTCGGCAAGCTCGGATTCATCGTTCTCAACGCCCAGCTCGCAGGCGATTGCCGATTCGATGCGCCAGCGGACCGGCAGGTTTCGATCGCCTGCGTGGTCTTTGATGCTTCTGAGCGAAGCAAGTAATCGTCGCTTGGCACCTGGAGTAAACGCAGGCTGATTGGCCGTGGCGACGAGTATCCCTTGGCGTGAATCAACGCGTTGTGTGCGCACACGATCGGCGAACCCACCGAGCCTTGGCAGCCCGGTTGCGATCGCCCGATTGCCCAGCGCGCGCAGAATGGATCGGTCATGGACTCCAGAAGCGAAGATGGCATCGGCAGGGGCGGGTTGGAGGAATTGATTGCCGGTGTTGGTATTGAGGAAGGTGTTGGCGTATTCGAGTATGCCGTCCATTTGAAGCAGGATTGGCCGGGTTGGTTTGATCGGCGTGTTGTGGATTGTGATCGCATCAAGCCCCACCGTATCGGCGTGAACAATCACATTCGCCTCTTGCACGATTCTGCTTGTCAGGCGGATGGATGCCCCCGTCTGGAGTGTCTCGAAGCGTGCTTCGCATTGGCGATCTGCCAATGCTTGGGCAACTGCGCTCAAGTGATATGCTCGGGCTCCGTGAGCGATGAACAAGGCAGCGGGTTTGCTCGGGCAAATGGACATAGACAGGTAAGCGATCGAAATGATTTGTTTCTGGCGTGCAAACGCCTTGGCGTAGTCGTTTGCAAACGATACAATCGCTCACAGGGTTTGGCACATACAGCGGAGATATTCTTTTATGCTGATTATTCTACCAGATCACCTCTGCGTCAGCGGCGTCACCACCTGGGCGATGCACGCGATCAAAGGGTTGCGAGAACGATCCATCCCCGCGGGATTGATTGTCCATACCCGCCCGGGTGAATCCGTACCCGCATTTCTTGAGCCCTTTGTTGTTGGCGTTGTGCGCGATGCGCCATCGATCCATCATCTGCGTGGATGTCTCGATGCGCTTGTCCCGGTTTATCTCAAAGCCATCGAGGAGATGCATGCACTCACCGGACAGCCTGTGCTCGTCTCGCCCAATCTCCACGGCGATTGTCACGGCGCGATCGCAATCATCGCTCAGCAACACCCCCACCTTGTCCGAGTCGCTTCGTGGATTCATTCGGACAACGAGTACGACATCGCGGTTGCCAAACGCTACGAGCCGATGGTTCATGCGATTGTTCCGGTGAGCAGGGAGCTCGAATCCATCGCCAAGCGAACCATGCCCAAACGAGCTGGGGATGTTGTTCATATCCCCTATTGCGTCGAGGTCGAAGCTCGCTGCCCAGAGCGCACCCCGATGGTCGATCGGGCATTGCGGATGGTGTATACAGGTCGTCTGCATGAGCAACAAAAGCGTATCAGTGTGCTGCCGCACCTTGCCGACGAGCTGCGTGAGCGTGGGGTTGATTTCGAGTTCCGGATTGTTGGCGATGGTCCTGAGCGGGAACAACTCCTCCGGTCGATCGTTTCCAATGATCGGATCGAGTGCATCGGCGCGGTGGCGCCTGAAGCGGTCCAGACGCACCTGCGCTGGGCAGATGTGTGGGTTTTGCCCTCGCGGTACGAGGGACAAAGCGTAGCGATGCTCGAAGCGCTCTCGCTAGGATGCATCCCGGTGGTAACGCGGGTGCGCTCGGGCGCGGGCGATGCGGTGATCGATGGCCACACGGGGATGAGCGTTGATACCCAGTGGAACACGCCGGTCGAGCAGATCGCTTCTGGGCTCTGCGATGCTATTGTGTCGGTCATGGGGATGGACATGCCCGCGATTGCTCGCAACGCGCACCAGCTCGCACTCAAAAACCACAGCGTCCCTGTGCATATTGACAAACTTGTTGCGTTGATCGAGCGGGTCACTTCCCTCCCGGATCGCCCTTGGCCCGATCATCGCCGCGCATCGTATAGCGCTAAAGAAGCCGAGCTCGATGGGTCAACCCCGCCCGATGCGATCGAGCGGATGGAAGCGATGCTTGACTCGCTGGCAGCGAAGAAGGTGCTGATTTTCTGCTCGGGTCAGCACACCAAAGATGTCAGCGCAGCGATCAACAACTCGCCTGCGCAAATCGTGGGCATCGTCGATGATGATCCATCCAAAGCGGGCACCGGGCTCATCGGATATCCGATCTACCCATCGAGTATGATCCCGGAACTGGGCGCGACCGACCTGGTGATTTCGAGCTGGATTTATGAAGACACGATCTGGGCCAAGAGAGAAGCGATCGAGTCGCTGGGTGTGCGTTTGCATCGGCTCTACCCGACCCAGGACACCCCCTTGGCCGATGTCATCCTCGCTTCGTCGCGCCAAGGCTGAGCTCTGCTGGGAAAAGCTTTACTGGAAAAGCTTTACTTGTTTTGCCCAAGCCTCGATCCGATCAGATCAAGCACCTGCTTGACGAACCCATCGAATGTGAGTGCCTCGGGCAGCGTCTTCCTTGCTGATTCGATGCGATCTCGTCGCCATGTCCGGTCATTGATTGCCCGCTCGATGAGGGATTCGAGCTGCGATTCGCTGGTAAAAAAGAGGTCTTTGATGGACGCGAACATCTCCATGTTTCCTTGTTCGTTTGGGTTGCTCAATGCCTCTTGTGCTTTGGCAAACCGCTCTACATCCCATGATATCCAACCCATGGCAAGCTCGGCGTCGTCGCACAAGTCGAGCCGATGCAAATCATTCATCAGCTCTTTGATCAGATCACAAGCCTCGATCTCAACACGCCATCGTTTCTGACCAGGCCCCTCGGCTGAGGATGGCGCATCGACCAGCGAGCCGATGTTCTCCCGCTGGCACTGGTCAATGAACTTCATCTGAGCAAGGCCAAACGCCTCACGGGTGACTCTGCACAACGGCAACCCGCCCGAGAGCAAACACTCGCTGACGCGTTGATGAGTCACCTGATTGATCGATGCGTGGAGCTGAACGACCGAATGACGATAGCACGCGCTGAGTGCATCCCCGTGTTCGAGTTGACCGGCTGCGAATCCACTGAGCTGGGGGTGGTTTTCCCAACCATTGCCATAGAGCCTAAACCGCCACCCTCGTCGTGTGGCGATATCGGCTGCCCACTGGGCAGCCTGATGACGAAAAACACGCTCCGCGTAAGGAATAACCATGCTCTGAAGCAGATTGGACCGCAAACCCCAAGCGCCCTCGGGGATGCCTGCGGGGAAGAACGCATTGTCGACAAACTGACGAATCTCGTGGAACACAGATGCACCAGGCTTGGTGCTCACCACCGATTCAACTTCCTCGAGCACTTTGGAGAACTTGCCTGAAGCATCGGGCGCATTGCGAACCATCTCCTCGATCATCCGATCACGGAACACATTAGGGTGCTCGCTCTGGTGCGTCACCCATGCAATCTCTGAATCAAACGCCTCAGCGATTGATTGGGTGCCAAACTTTGCCCGTGACGCAACCATCGGCATCCACCTGGTCTGTATCTCGGGATACCCATACTTCTCGATCAGCTCAGAGTTCACCATCCCGACAACAAAGTCGAACACACCCAACGCCGCCCCGATCTTGGAATCAAACAGATGAGGCATCGCGTCTTGAATCCAGCACACATGCGGGATGTCTTGGGGGATATCGGCTCCAAGGGCACTGCGTGTGTAGTTGATCGAGACGATCAGGTCTGGATCAACCTCGTCGATCGCCCGCATGATCGAGTTCTCAGACATAATCGTTGAATCGTCGGTTTCCATCAGCACCCGGCATTGGCATCCCGATGCGATGAATGAAGCTTCAAGGTCGGCTGCTGCGTGCTTGAGGTAGGTTGTGTATCGCGAGACCGGGATCAGCACCCGCAGGGGGTCACTGGCAGGGCCAGATCGCTCGATGTGCCCGATGTGCTCGAACCGGTTGGCCCACCATTGCCGATCGCGCAGCCTTCGCCCGGCGACCTTGGCTTTGAGCTCCTGGGCATGGCGCATCCACCGCGCGTCGATCTCGCGGATGAGCCCGGGGGCATCGGGCGATGTTTTCTTACGCACCGCCGGGCACTGCACCGCCATCGCAGGCGGCGCGTCGTCGAGCCGGGCATCGACCCACTCGATCAACCGATCCGATGCATCCTGCCCGACGAACCAGACGAAACGCGGATCACCAAGCCCGTCGCCAAGCCCGTCGCCAAGATCGACACATGCAAGCCCGTCGAAAAACTCGTTCCAATCGGACTGCACCACGAGCACCCGCTGACGAAACCCCAAGGAACCCTTGGGCGGCGGCGCATCAATCAGTGACTTGAGCATCCAAGGCGGATCGACGCCTTCGAGTATGATCGGTGCCATGTTTTGCGCACTCAACTTGGCGAGCAAGGGCGCGATCAACTTCTCATGCGACGAGCGGATTTCCTCGGAGTGGGCGACCTCTTTGGCGCATGTTTGCCAATGCGCAAGACGCTCGGGCGACATGCCGGGGACATCAATGCGGGCGAGGTTCTTGGTGAGGATGTCCAAGCGTTCTTGGAAAGGGATGCGATCGAGCATCGGGGGGCGAGAACTGGTCAGATGAGAAGGCATAGGCGCACTCCAGAACAATGCAGCGATTCAACTTTGATCACTCGGATCAATCGAATATATCGACCATATCGCCCGTTGGGCGTGAGCCTCCAAGCCCCGTATGATCTCTTTGCCCCCATCAGGAGAACCATTGATGACCTCACCACTGATTTCACGAACAAGCCCCGAGCTGATGGAAGTCGCTCGCGGCGATCGGCGGGCCGACATGGTCTTTGTCAATGGGCGGGTGGTCAATGTGTTCACCCGAACCATCGAAGCCGTCGCCGTCTCGATCTTTGGCGGGCGGATCGCAGCGATCGGGGCCGGAGCAATCGAAGCCAACGAGACGATCGACCTGCACGGACAGTACCTCGCCCCCGGGCTCATTGATGCGCATATGCATGTCGAATCCACGATGATGATGCCCAAGGCGTTTGTCCGCCTGGCAGCGCCCCATGGCACAACCGGCGTGGTCTTCGATCCACACGAGATCGCCAATGTGCTTGGCATCGCGGGGATCCGGTTCCTGATGGATGCCAGTGCTGATCTTCCGATGAATATCCTCTTCGCTGCCTCGTCGTGCGTGCCCTCGTCGCGCTTTGAGCACTCGGGGGCCCGGCTTGAAGCGGGCGATCTTGAACCACTCTTCGATGACCCGCGGATCATTGCCCTGGCTGAGATGATGAACTTCCCCGGGGTGTTCATGGGCGATCCTGATGTGCTCGCCAAGGTTCGGCTCGGGCTCGACCGGGCGGTGGTCGATGGGCACTGCCCGGGGCTCACAGGATCGCAGCTCGGCGCATATGCTGCCGCCGGGATCAGCTCGGATCACGAATGCACCACTGCCGACGAGGCGATCGAGAAGATCAAGCTCGGGCTTCGGGTCTTCCTGCGCGAGGGGAGCGCTGCGAGAAATCTCGAAGCCCTGATCCCGGCGGTGACGCCTGAGAACGCGACAAGATTCTGCCTGTGCACCGACGACCGCCATCCCGGCGATCTGCATCGCCAGGGGCATATCGACCATGTTGTGCGCACAGCCATTGCGCTTGGGCTCGAGCCGATGACAGCTTTGGCGATGGGGTCGCTGCATGTTGCCGAACATTATCGCTTGCCTGATCTGGGCGCGATCGCGCCGGGGCGACAGGCCGATCTGATCGTGTTCGATGATCTCAATGACATCCGCCCGAGCAGTGTCTATTGGCAAGGTCAGCTCATTGCCCAAGGCGGCGCGATCGTCGAACACATGCTCGATGATGCGCCGAGCCCGGACGATGCGCTGAGCCGAGATTCGGTGACGCTGCCCGAAGGCCTATCCAGCGCATCGTTCCGGATCAAAGCCGATGCTGATGCCACACTCATCCGTGTGATCCGGGCCAACCCGCATCAGCTCATCACCGGCGAGGTGCACATGGAGCCGACGATCAAAGATGGATGCCTGGTTGCCGATCCATCGCGTGATCTGCTCAAGCTCGCCGTCATCGCCCGGCATGGAACCTCCAATGGGATCGGGCTCGGGTTTGTGGCCGGCTTTGGATTCGCTGAGGGTGCACTGGCGAGCACGGTCGGGCACGATGCCCACAATCTGGCCGTCGTGGGCACCAACGACCAGGACATGGCGATCGCTGCCCGCGCACTTGAACAAGTCGGAGGCGGGCAGTGCGTGGTCAAAGACGGACAGGTTTTGTGCCTCTTGCCCTTGCCCATCGCCGGGTTGATTTCAGATGCTTCTGCTCAAGAGATCATCGACCAGCAAGACGCCCTGCTCGCGAGTGTCAAAGCGATCGGGTGCCCGATCGAGGACCCGTTTATGCCTTTGAGTTTCCTGCCCTTGCCTGTGATCCCCAAGCTCAAGCTCACCGACATGGGGCTCGTTGATGTCGAGCACCAGCGGGTGGTGCCGATCACGGTGCGGTAGTGTTCTGGACCTTTTTCGTGCGTTTGCGCTTCGAGAAGAACCTGGGGATCAATCGCCACCCCCACAGCGCGATCCCGGTGCCCGATGCTGCGACTGCGAACACGCTGGCGATGATGAGCAATGGGTGGTTGAAATCGCTTCGCTCTTTGTAGTCCATGATGTGGAGCATCCAGAAGAAATCGAATGTCCGCCAGGCGTCGTTTCGGCGAGCGATGATTCGCCCGGTTGCAGGATCAATGTAGATGTGAGGATTCTTTGGATGCTCAAGGTCGACGCGGTACACCGGCAATGGGCCTCGATATTCGCCCGGCGGGTTGTCTTCGATGAGTTCGATGCTGCGCACCGTTGCTTCGGGCGTGAAATCATTGAGCGCAACAAACTCGGCCTGCTCGGGGGTAATCAGCCCCGATTCTTCGCCCGATGGGTAGAGCCGAGCCAACAACTCCGATTCGCTGTCCCGCACTTCCCAGAATGCGCCCAGCCCGCGATCGACCAGGTTGACACTCGCGATCTCGTCGGCGCCGAGCTCACCGATCGCTTGCGCAAGGCCAATCGGGAGCATTTGGATCGTGTCTTGGTCAAGGAGAACGAAAGGTTGGTCACGCGAATCATTCGCACCGCGTACTTCGTTGATATCGAGCACGCTGAAGATCAGCCCGCCGACACTCCATGCGAGGAGCTGAAGCGAGATAATGAGTCCGATCCAGCGGTGGGCGATGTATGTTGTTTTTCTGGGTTTCATGGGGCAACTGTAGACTTGGCTGTCGATTTAATCATCGTGGCCAGGAACCCCAATGCTGGGTCTTTGAGCTCGGCGACCCGGAACACCTCCCAGTGATCGTTCAAATACGCCTGCGCATACGCGATCACTTGTCCCAGGCTGATCGTGTGGTACCCCGGATCGGTTTCGGGGAGAATGGATCCGAAAGCCACGATGCGGACGCGATGCCCGTGTTCGGTCGTGCCGTGCCCTTTGCGGATCAGGGACTCGACCAATGCATCCACCGAATCGCCATGACAGCATCCGAATCTTGTCAGCGCAGCGCGGAGCACTGCGGGGTCGCGTGCGCTGTGGTTGACCTGGGCGCGTCCTTCTTTGACCTCGCCAATAATCATGTCGGCACCATCGTCCAAGAGCCCCAGTGCGGGGTCGATTCTTCCGATCAGGCGATCGTTGTGGGCGCCTTTTCCTTTTTTGGTGATGAGCCGACCGGCGCCGGGGAATCGGAAGGCCAGCACATCAATATCGGTCGCGGTACGATGCCCGCCGTGCTTCATTGCTTCGACGATGGGGAACTCGGTGACGGTGAAGTAGCCGTTGAGTCGAAGGTAGGCTTGGACGAGTGTGACCGCGTTATCCATTGGATTCCCTTTTTGAAGGCCTAGAGCTTGACGCGGCGAAGCCGAAGGGCGTTGACGATGACCGAGAACGAGCTCAGGCTCATCGCCACCGCTGCGATCAGCGGGCTCAGCAGCGCCGCCTTGCCGAAGAGTGGATACAACACCCCCGCTGCGATCGGTACGCCCGCAGCATTGTACACAAAGGCGAAGAACAGGTTCTGACGGATATTGCGCATCGTCGAGGTGCTGAGTTTGCGAGCGCGGACTAACCCGCGCAGATCGCCTCCGATGAGGGTCATGCCCGCACTCTCGATGGCGACGCCTGAGCCGGTGCCCATCGCGATGCCGATGTTTGCCTGGGCCAATGCCGGAGCATCGTTGACACCATCGCCTGCCATCGCAACCTGTTCGCCCCTGGACTGAAACTCCTTGACGACCTGGGCCTTTTGCCCAGGCAGGACATCGGCTTTTACATCGTCGATGTTGAGCTTTGCTGCGATGGCGCGGGCGGTGGTTTCGTTGTCACCTGTGAGCATCACCACGCGCAACCCGAGCTTGTGCATCGCTTCGATCGCGCCCGGAGTTGATTCCTTGATCGGATCGGCAACAGCGATCATCCCGCCGAGATGCCCCCCCACCGCAACGAGCATCGCGGTCTGCCCTTGTTTTCTTGCTTCATCCGCAGCGTCTTGCAATGGCGAAGGGTCTATATCCATCGCAATCATCATCTTGGGCGATCCGATCCCGATCTCGATGCCATCGACGGTTGCTTTGATGCCCTTGCCGGTGACGGACTCGAAGTTTTCGACCTCCATCGGATCGACGCCTCGTTCGCTGGCGCCGCTGACAATCGCGCTGGCCAATGGGTGCTCGCTCGATCGCTCAGCTGCAGCAATCATCGAGAGCATTCGGCGTTCATCGATGCCATCAATCGTCTGCACATCGACGAGCTTGGGCTTGCCCTCGGTGAGTGTGCCGGTTTTATCGACGACGATGGTGGTGATTTTCTCGAAGGTTTCGAGCGCCTCGGCGTCCTTGATGAGCACGCCGTTCTGCGCCCCCTTGCCCGCTGCGACCATGATCGACATCGGGGTGGCTAACCCCAGCGCGCACGGGCAGGCGATAATGAGCACCGAGATCGCAGCGATCAGGGCGTAGGCCATCGCCGGCGGCGGCCCAACAAGCGACCAGACAATAAACGACACGATCGCAATCACGATCACCGCGGGCACAAACCACGAAGCGACAGCGTCAACGAGTTTCTGGATCGGCGCACGCGAGCGCTGGGCGTCGGCGACCATCTGCACGATCTGGGCGAGCATGGTGTCCGATCCAACACGCTCGACCTCCATCTCGAACGACCCGGTCATGTTGACGGTGCCGCCGGTGACTTGCGAACCTTGTTCTTTGGTGACGGGGATCGGCTCGCCGGTAATCATGGATTCGTCGACGGTTGAGTGTCCGTCGGTGACGACGCCGTCGATGGGGATTTTGTCGCCCGGGCGGACCCGCACGCGATCGCCCTTTTTGAGCACTTCAACCGCCACTTCGGTGTCGGTGCCGTCGTCGCCGATGAGCATCGCCGTCGGCGGGGCGAGTTGGAGGAGCTCGCGGATCGCCGAGCCGGTTTGCGATCGTGCGCGGAGTTCGAGGACTTGTCCCAGCAGCACGAGCATGACAATAAAGGCTGCCGCTTCAAAGTAGACCGCGACGAATCCGGTTTCACTGCGGAAGGCATCTGGGAAAATCCCAGGCGCGAGGGTGGCGACCACGCTAAAGAGATACGCCACGCCCACGCCCATCCCGACGAGCGTAAACATATTGGGGCTTTTGTGCTTGACCGATTCCACCGCCCGCACAAAGAAAGGCCAGGCGCAATACAGAATCACAGGCGTCGCCAGGATCAGCTCGCTCCACCGCGCAGCCGTATGCCCCATGAGCTTGTCAATGGGCTGATTCGGGAGCAGATTGCCCATCGCAACAACCAATAATGGAAGGGTAAAAAAAGCGGAGATCAAAAACCGGCGCGTCATATCGCGCAGCTCGGAATCATCCTGCTCTGCCCCTGCATCCATCGGCTCAAGATTCATCCCGCACTTGGGACACGACCCGGGCCCGACCTGCTGAATCTCGGGGTGCATCGGGCATGTGTAGATCACATCCTTGGGCGCATCGTCAGCGGGTCGATCTTCAGCCGGTGTGAGGTAGTGCTCAGGATCGTCTTTGAACTTGCCTGCGCATTTGTCGCTACAGAAGTAATAGGTTTGCGAGTTGTATTCGATCGACTGGGCTGCCGATTCTTGGGTGATGGACATGCCACAAACCGGGTCGGTCGTCTGAAGATGCGCTTGCATGGACTGTGCTCCCCTTGAGAAAGTCTCCTGTACGCATGAACAACTCCCCGATGCTCGATTCTATTCATGCTCCCGCGAAGAGATTGCGTTGAGCACCATGTTTGGCCCGATAGATGGCACAAGTTTGGATCACGATGCGTCACATCTGTGCCCGGCGATCGCAAACTACCGTTCCGCTTGCGGAACAGTCGATACAACTGACAAGGAGCTCCACCATGAAAATCACACACATCCTCCTGCTCGAAGTTGTCCATGCCCCGGGCAATCTCGCCAAGGTGCTTGCGGTTGTCGGCGATGCCGGAGTCCCTGTTCAAGCCCTCCAGTCGCTCGATCGCAAACAGAACCGAACCCGCTGGGAACTCACCGTCGAGATGGAAGAAAACCTCGTCGATGCCCTGTGCGCGAAAATCGACGAGCTCCCCATCGCGACCGTCATCGGCAAGTCCGATCGGATCATGCGCAGGCACGAGGGCGGCAAAATCGAAGTCAACTCGCGATCCGCCATCGACACCCTGCAAATTCTTCGAGATGTCTACACCCCAGGCGTCGCCCATGTGTGCCTGGCGATCGAAAAAGACCCCGCCCTCGCCCGCAAGTACACCTCGCTGGCCCACACCGTCGCCATCGTGACCAACGGCACCGCCATCCTGGGACTCGGTGATATCGGCCCGGTCGCCGGGCTCCCCGTCATGGAGGGCAAGGCGGCACTCTTCCAGATTTTCGCAGGCGTCTCAGGAATCCCCATCCTCCTTGAGACCAAGGACGCCGATGAGATCGTCCGCGTCGTCAAGGCGATCGCGCCTTCGTTTGGTGCGATCCAGCTCGAAGACATCGCAGCTCCCGAATGCTTCGAGATCGAAAATCAGCTCCGCGCCCAGCTCGATATCCCCGTCCTCCACGATGACCAGCACGGCACCGCGGTCGTGGTCATCGCGGCGCTGATCAACGCGGCCCGGATCACCGGGGTCAATCTCGAAGAATGTGTCATCGGACAGATCGGGCTCGGCGCAGCCGGGCTGGGCATCGCCCAGCTGCTCATGCGCTTTGGAGTCCACCAAATCCTCGGGGCCGACCTCTCGTCGGATGCCCAGGCAAGGCTCAAGGACATCGGAGGCATCCCCGCCGAGCTCGACTTTGTGATGGAGAACGCCGATGTTGTCATCTCGACCACAGGCGTCAAGGGGCTCATCAAACCCGAGATGGTTCGCAAAGGGCAGATCATCTTCGCCCTCTCGAACCCTGATCCCGAGATCGAGCCCGCGCTGGCCCTCGAGCGAGGCGCCCGGTTCGCAGCTGACGGGCGAAACATCAACAATGTCCTCGCCTTCCCCGGGCTCTTCCGAGGCATCCTCGATTCGGGAGCCCCCAAGTTCACCGATTCGATGCTCCTCGCCGGTGCCAAATCCATCGCCGATTCTGCTCCCGAGGGCGAGCTCATCCCCTCGCCGCTCGATCACGAGGCCCACCGCCGCGTCGCCAAGGCGGTCGAGCAAGCAGCCAACGAAAAAAGATGATCGAAAAAAGATGATCGAAAAACGGT
This sequence comes from Phycisphaerales bacterium, assembly GCA_015487555.1. Taxonomy (GTDB): domain Bacteria; phylum Planctomycetota; class Phycisphaerae; order Phycisphaerales; family UBA1924; genus UBA1924. The sequence goes on along the minus strand of WFPK01000096.1, from coordinate 15,109 downwards.
GGAAGGGCGAAATGTATTCAATGGAGAACCGATCTTCTCCTTCATTCGATCGTGTCTGATGGCTCGTTCTCTCACACAAAGGCGCCATCTTTTCGCCTCCCCCGCAAGCGCGAGAGAGGCGAGTTTTCGGGGAAAACGAGCTGGCAGACACCGCCTAGGCCGTGTCTGACGGCTCAAAAACATCCCATCGGGTGCCACTACTCGCCGTCTTCGGCGCAGTAGTGCTTTGGTTTTTCCGCCATCAAAGAACACGACTGCGCCCTTCGGGCGAGTCGTGGCACCCAGATTCGGATTGATAAACGAGCCGTCAGACACGACCTAGGCTCTGGGTTGAAACTCGATATCTCGAAAGCTTCCGCTATCGCCTTGCTCATCGCCCTCCTCTTTCCCCCACACATAGAAGCCAACTTGCCCTGGTCGTGGCAATCCAGGAACTTCCTGAAGCAACTTGCCGTTGATAAAGAGTCGTGTGCGATCGGGTCCCCAATCGAGTTCCATCGCCACGCTTTGCCCAGCTTTGGGAATCATCGTACTTGGAAAACTCCGCCAGCGATCGAGTTCCTCAGGATCGTCGCTGAGCTTCGTTTTTTTGATCCATAAGTATTTGTCCTCGTACAAAACAAAGAAAGACGCCTCGGGGTACCCATACAAAAGCCCGAGTCTGGCTCGGTCGTGATCTGGGGTCATGACAGAACGGAATCGCCCGTACTGAAACTTTCGCTTTGTATACAGCTGCTTGTAGCCTTGATCGCGCATACATGCAATCTCACCGTCGCGCACGAACCAGTTTCCAGCGTATGGCAGAACTGAAGTTTCCCATCCATCAAGCGTCTTGCCGTCGAACAGCGATATCCATTTGGGCGCGGACTTTGCTTTATTTCGGATGATCGGCCAGACCATCGGAGCAACCAATGCTGCAGCAATCACGCCTCCGCCAACGACGACGGCTCTTCGGCGAGTCAGCAACCCTTCGCCCATGCTCATTTCTTTTCGAGCCTTCCGTACTTCCGCAGTAAACTCCTCGGCTGTCTGAAATCGCTTGCCAGGATCAGGGTCGCACGCTCGAAGAACTAAACTGTTCATCAGTTTGGTTTCATGCTGCCGCTCAGGCCTGAGCAGTTCATCGGGCAAGGTCGGAAACGCGCGAGCGGTCAATCCCGTCGCCATGCAATACAGCACTCGCCCCATCGCATACAAATCCGCCCGCCGATCTATCGGCCCCCAAGGCGGAATAAACTCAGGCGTCCCCACTGCGGTCATTTCGGTGCGCTCTTCGGAGAGCAAACCGATATCGCCGAGCTTCCACTCACCCCCAACCGAAAGAATATTCGTCGGCTTGATGTCTCGATGCACCACACCCGCATCATGAAGGCCGCCGACACCTTCGAGAAGATGCTCGATGATATCGAGTGCATCGGGCCCAGTGAATCGCTTTGCCGATTCAATGGCCCGATCAAGCGAAAGCACCATCGGCGGCTCGCCAACAAGATCAGCAAGCTCCATCGTGTACCACAACTCATCGTCGGTGATGCCAACATGAAAAACATGGATAAGCCCGCTCTGCTCGCCGAGCCGATTGGCGAGGAGTTCAAGGGCGGCGAGTTCTCGCGTATGGACAGATCGCCCTCGCCGCTTATCGATGGGAATCCGCTTGAGGGCAACCTCTCGCCCCGCCGCATCATGGGCAAGCCAGACCTCACCAACAGCCCCGCTCCCAAGACAACGCACCGACTTGAGACCACCGATCCCATCGCCCCCACCGATCTCATCCAACTTATCCATACCTCATGATAACCCGATCTTCATATAAGCTCACACAAGAGAATACAAAATAACAACGGCCTGCGGCATGGATCACTCCAACACCGCAGGCCGTCCCCTCATAAACCAGTATCGGTCACTGTGGAGAGAACCGAATCCGCTTCGAGTCATGAGGAACCGGCACAGAGTACACTGAGGAATGCCGATATTTCAAAGATGCTCTCCTTCGTGTGCTTTCTCAATCACATGTGTCACCGTTTCAACAAGCGAGTTCTCGATCCGCCGCTCCACCTTCGCTTCAGGCGCATCTCGCATGGCATCGCGCAGATCATCCTGCATCGCCAACGCCTTGCGGAGCAAGTCCACATCTGCTGCCAATGACGGATGATCTGAAATCATGGCTTCAATCTGCTTTGCTCGTTTCGCAGACATCTCGCCTTCGATGTACCGAACGAGTTCCGCTTCGCTTGGACGCTCAGTCATGACCACCCTCCTCTTGTTGAAGCCGTTCATAGACCGCATTCGCATGCCGGATGACACGGGCCTTGGCTTGGTAGACGCTGTCGATACTCAGACCAAGAAAGTCGGCGACACGATTTGAATCCCACTCCTTGAGTACAAAGAGTTGGAACGCTTGAAATGTCTTTGGTTCGACCGCCGACGAGGCCTCATCGAGGCACTGGCGTAACATCGCCCGGTCCCACTCCGTTTCCCACCAATATCCAACCTCTTTGTTTTGCGATTCATTCGCAAACAACTCGCTCACCTCAGGGCGGGTTGCCCGAAGCCGATCAACCAGCCGTCGGCGTGTGATGGTTCGTAAATACCCCCGGAACGCACCATACTCTCTGTTATAATCAAACTCCGGCAACACACGGGTCAACTCAACGAGTAAATCCTGCGTAAAATCTTCTGCGTCAGCCTCACTGAGCCCATACAGCCGAGCATACCCAAAGATCACCCGCCAGTACCGAGTAACCAGTGCCTTCCAGTCATCTTGGCTGCCACCTTCACGGATTCTGCCAAGCAAAGTGGTTGTCGTCCCTGAACAGATCATGGTGTCTCCTACCCCATAGTTCGTATCCCGATCTCGATTCTGACACGAATCCAAAAGAAAAACAGAGATTTTCGCCCTCGAGTACCTACTTCCAAAACAAATCACCCCTCATACGAGCATCCCCGCAAATCGACCTTCTCCGAAAAGCATCCGTATCGCCGAGCTCCTCAGCCAAACAAAATAGAGTAGACGCCAACCCCTTGCCGCAACATCGCTCGCAAGCGCCTACAAAATAAGCCCTTGCAAACGCAAGGGCTTATTCAACGGAGAGAGGGGGATTCGCCGCTTGGTGTTTTGCAATCACTGGTTTTAGGTCTAAATCAGTGATTCTGAATCAGAAAGCCATTTTCCCATTCCGAGTCTTTGCCAGTTTTTGCCGTTCTTTGCCATTCTTGAGACATCGATCTGGAACTCATTTTGGAACTCAGGTGGAGGTAGGAATCTGCCAAATTGCCCCGCTCTTTAACTCCGCTCTTCAAATTCAGGTCAAAGTGCAGTCAAGAACAAGACTTGATACACAGTATTCAGGGTGACCGATTTGAAGCCGAGATGCCTGGCTAGACAAATCTGCAATAGCAATATCCATTTTCTTCCATGGACTGCTTGTTCTTCTTCCATCGGATGACTCCCAGCCAGGTGCTTCATACCAGCCAACAACATACAAGCCGTTGTTGACGCGATCCTCCACAAAATACCTATCGACCAGTTGTGATTTCATTGCCCCTTTAGCTCCTTTATTCCAGCTACCTTTCACTTCAACTATTGCCTTGACTGGATCAACCTGTGGATCTGGTGATATAGCATCAACAGAGATATCAACTCTCGTACCTGCTACGCCATCCTTCGATGTTCGGCGGGAGAATTGCAGTTCCCTACCTATTACCACTTGATGATTTCTTAGATCGGTGCGCAACCAGCCCATTAGCTCTTGGCTTAAATCTTCTTCATCCTTTGGCTTCCAAATCCCTTTTCTGATTTCATTCCACATTAATCTTATAAGGTCATTTTCCCGCTTATCTTTATTCCATCGGATTAGGCTGTCTGAAAGCACGGAAAGAAGCTCATCTCCTGATCTTATCAATCGACTCTTTGCTTGCTCTTCCATTTTTAACAACTCAATGGCCTTCGGCGGATTCCACTCTGATTTGGCTTGTTGTCCCATCGCATCAAGAACATGCGAGCTAAGCCACTCGTGTTCAGGGAACTTTCTACTCATTTCTCTCAAGTGTTCTACTGATGCTGGTGTTCCTCGTCCAACAAGTTCTCTTAAGACAGAATGGCGCCACCGACGGACATCACCCTCTGTTGAGGCGACTCCTGACTCAGAATGTTCCTCATCAGACTTTGGGTCATAGTGTTTGAATAGTAAGAATAGTAAATCTGCGAGCGCCTCATCTTCTAACTCAGAATGAAATTCATTGTCATTTGCATATCGTCCACGGCTTGATTGGATCCCAGCCAAGACTCTGCGAGCTCGTTTTCGCGATTTTTCTGCCTGCTTATACAGCACAGGCCATGAGTTGTTTGCTGATTCAGTAGCAATCGCACGAATAATACTAGAAAACTCATCCCAACCAGTGTTGCCTCTAGGCTTCTTCTCCAATACAGAACAGGCATCCTTAAATGCTCCTGAAACCCCCTTCTTGATTGACCACATCAACAGTGCTGAACCTATTGGCTTCAAAGACAAGCCATTTCTGAGTCCCTCCAGAACCATTTCTCCAAGTGTTTCATCTACAGACTCCATTGACTCCAAAATGCAAGTGGCATGCTGCTGGCTGGAACAATTCTGTATATCGAGTATAATTGCCTTGCGAGTCACTTCTGAGTTTCGCTGCAATACATAGTCCACTACACGAAGTGTTTGTTTTCCAGGGCTGAATAAATTTGATACTCCCCTAACAACGAAGGGCGTTAGCTCAGCCAACCTCTGCGTATCGATTTTATCCAGCATTTTTTCGTCAATAGTTTGTATGAGCAACAGAGCCCTTGCTGCCCATCCCGGCAGTAAAGCTTCTTCCTCTTCGACTCCTTTTTTATTGGGCAAAGGACAATCAATCAGATACCGCAAACAGCACTCCAAGATATCCGCTTGTTGCTCTTGGGTAGCCTTTGCCCATCCAGGGCTTTGGGTCAGATCGTCTATGTTTTGTATTTGCAGCTTTTCATCTACAAGCAATTCATATAACAGTTTAGGAACAAACCGGATATCATCGACAAGGGCTCGATCTATGAGTTTCTCAATAAGATCCGCTCGATCAGAGATCGCCTTACTGCATTTCTGTTTGTGCTGTTGACTTCTTTGTTTCCATTCCTCCTCTTTTAGCCAGTCCTCTTTCATCTCTGATGCTTCTTTGCTACCAATCTCTATCGAAAGTGGCCAATCCAGTACATCTCGTATGGCTTTAGATCCCTCACGCATTTCTAGCCACATCTCCAGATGCTCTCTATTCCGCATTGGCCCTACATCAACATAAGTGCACAGACGGCGTGCTAGGTGTGCCATCGCAATGGCTTGTTCACCCGAAAGAGTGCATGCTTGCTCCATTGCCCATTCAAAATCTTCAGATAGTGCAAGAGTCAAGTCTGACCCAATTCCAATAAACTGAAACGACTTGCTTGGATCTTTCAGCTTGAACAGGCATGCCGTTAAGAGCTTCCTTCGTCGGCTTGAATCTGATTTGATAAGCGCGTACACGGCAGAGTTTTTTTGTGATTCCCAAACACTTTCGCTGTTTGGATCGGGTAATCTTAGGAGAGCTTGATGCTCTTTTACTCTCTTTAAGGCTAAGTCAGACAATTCATCAATCACATCGGCCTGATCCATTCTAACCCAAGCTTCATATGCAATTAGCCCTGCAATACCTCCAATGTCACTGCCAAAGCCTCGGTGGACATCAATCGAAGATGCCCATTGGATCGCATTCGGCAGATCGTCATTGGGGATAAACGACATCTCCTTCAGCCCAGAAAGAAAACCTGCATAACTCCCATGGAAATTTGTGGCCTTTCTCGGGACTAGATACTCAAGGAGTTTGATTGGAGTCAAGCAATCTGGCCACAAGGCCCTTAATGCAATACCACGAAGCTGGTCATCCGGATCATCTACCCCTTCGTCAAGCAATGAAATCAATCCCTTCTTTTGTTTGCCAGCACCCATCTCAGAGATTGCATACCCTGCCTCTTGTCTTAACCCTTGGTGCTCATCTTTATCAGTTGCAATAGCCAGAAGTTCAGGACTAAGCTCAACGGTATTTGTAAACCAAGCAATGGTGATTGCTGTTTCACGAGTCCTTACATTCAAAGCTTTGTTCGTAAGCCAAGGTCGAATAGCATTCGCCATTTCAGAACACGAAAGGCGTTCAAGCAACTGTCGCATTGTCGAGTATCGCTGCCCACCGAACCCACTTAAATCTAGTGTGTCTTCGATACGATAAACAGATCCACTCTCAACTGCATTCAATAGTGCTGTGGCAAGCTCTGTTCTCTCCGAGGCAGGTTGTACCGACATATCGCTACGAAGAAGAACTGAGGGCTCTTCTTTCAGTAACTGCTTCCTGAAATCTGAATCCATATCCGCAACCCATGCCGCAATTTCATTTAGCTGCGGCACAATCCTGCGAACTCCGCCAACCAGAACATACAACAAGGAGTCTCTCTGTGGCTTTTTCAGTGCATTGCACAGATATCGTGCAGCGAGATACTCACCATATGATTTATGGGCAAATCCGTTAATCCCAGAGGTTCGACCAGAGAATAGTGCGGTGTGACCAACTACTGTTTGAATCACCTCTTCTGAAATGAGCAATGAATCTTGATGTGGAATATTTGCATATCCACCAACCAAATCTTGCTGACAAACAACTTCTGATTCATTTCCGTGCTCCCCAGACTTAGCCAATGAGGCATGGCCTGATAAAAAAAGCCTGCCAGCAACTCGTTCGGCAACCGCAAACCACTCTTGTGCTGAATGCCCCCTTGAACTTCGATCAGATCGAATAGGGGCTTGGGTGCAAAGCTTCAGCAAGCCTTGCTCATATAATTCCACACGAGTCGACGGGAACTTATCATTCTCTGACAACGAAAGGAGCATTCCAAGTGTTGTTGGCTTTGCAGCTAATGATTCTGCACCCGTAGCCCTAAGCTTTTTCCAGAACGATTCAGTGTCATCAAGGCTTGATACGGCCAGTTCTACATCTTTTCTTCGGAGCATGCACAACTCGAACTCGCGAACTAGATCCGTATCTGGGTCTGGATTGAAGATTTCACGGATGCGGCCCGTTAGTGTTGTTGGCCAAGCACCTGTTCGACATGAAATCCATAAATTGACATTCCCTTTATTTTTTTGAAGAAACCCAAGAATGACATCGCCTGCCTTTGACATCTCAATTAGAACTTCATCTAATCCATCAAGAATCAGCAGCCCATGCTCTGGAAGGCTCTTCATTTCTTCTCCAAGGCTTCTCTCTAATCGATCCTCAGAACTAAACCCACCTAAATCCACAATCTGAATGCCAGTTGAGTTATCGCAAGATTGTTTTAGCTCTGTAGACTTTCCAAGCCCAGCTTCGCCAAGGAGGATGCAGACACCAGACCGCGGAAGAGATGCTGTTTCAACAAGGTCTGCATTGGGTTGGTAAAGACCGTTAAAAATAGGGCTCGTGACAAATGCTCCGTCGGTAGCTACAGGAGTTCCGAAGGGGCACCAGTATCTCTTCCAATCGATTTTGTTCATGGTTTGATCTTTCACACACAAAAGAATTGAAGTCAATGTGTGTTCTTCTCGATTTAATCAGAATCCTCATCTGGCTGAGTACTTTTTCGGATAAGCGATAGAGCGGCCATTGTGTGTATGACTCTTTCACTCGCATATTTTGTAAATGCCGATGGCTTCCAAAGTCCATGGCAAACTTCATTTCGAATATTTAACCCTTTGGGGTGGGAAAGCGAAGCCGAAAGGTACATCCTTAAATCCTCGCCGAGAGCATTCCGAACTGCATCATTGGCCAGTGCATCATTCATGTTCATTGACTGAAGAACACCCCGCCCTGTACGGTGGGTTTTGGTATTTGACTCTCCAAGAAGCAGCATAAGCAGTACCAATGCCCGCTCTATTTGCGGCACCAGAATATGGATTGACTGAATGTAGTCACCTCGAAGATGTGCATCTATCCCTTGTTTGATCAAGGGAAGCCTTTCTTGGTCAAACACTGGAGATGGATTAATAAATTTTACAAAGGCTTCTGAATCTAGGCCATTTTTGATCAGATGATCTAGCCCCCACGATATCCATACCGTGCTTAAGCCCATTCTCTTCTGAGTTTCCCAAATCATTGGCCCATCTGGATCACCTCTTGTGTCATCCACATTGGCTTGAATCCCTTCATCGTTCAGAATCGTTGGAGCGAACATGGCTTGAAATGGAAACTGATTATCACTTTTAACTTTCCATTCCCGTATTTCAGTTTGTCGGGGAACAAAGTGTATTGTCCATTCTCGAAAACCGCTTTCAACACCACCGGCCATCATTCCATTCAAAAACTCCATTCGGTCTTCTTCTGATATTTCATACTCGTATGTATGGCAAGCCATCCCTTCTTTTGCTTGAGGAGCTAAGGCCTGTATCTCACGGAGAACACGCTCGGCTTCTGATCGCTTCCCAGCATCGATATAGTACCGATGTGCGTCCTTTAAAAACATCACACCAGAAATTGCGTCGCCAACATTTGCTCGCCGCTCAAATGCTTTGGCAATTTCTACGAGTGTGTAAATGCGGTCTTCGGTTCGATTATTGCGGCCATAGTAGCTGGCTAGTAATAGACCGATGCTTTGCGGAGAATGGGGATCCACATCGTATGGACTACCTGGAACAATCATCTTTCCAAATCGAGTTTCGAACATGGTAACAATCATCTTCTCTTTTGCTGCTGAGATAGGTGGCCCTTTCTTAGCCGGAAGAAGCAGTTCAAACAGATAGCAATAGGTTCCAATTTGATCTTCTTGAGAAGTTCGATCAGCATAATCAATGATGGCATCTACTGCACTATTGACTCGCTGAATATCACTAATGCTCATGGAAAGTCTCAGCACTCGCTCGACATTGTCTCGATTGTCGCCCCATGCATCCCCGCCATCCAGTCTTAAAGCAGCTATATACGAATCTATTGCCAAGCGTGCAAACTCTACTTCTGTTTTGTGTCCGGGGATATTCTTGCCCAAATCCCAAGCAAGGTCAGCATAGCGTGCTGCCAAAGTAGGATGTTTGACAGACCTTGCACGCGATGCCCAATAGTTGATCACTTCAACATCAACTTCCTTAGTGCCAGGCCTGTAGATTGCAGTACCGCCCTCACCATCAAGTGAGAAGATAGGTTGAAAATATGCCTGCCGGCTCCCCCCATCGGTAGTTGAATGAGTGTTGAATACAAACGCCGCAACTTCTGCCCAATACCCGCGACGGATATCATCAGAAAGGCTTTTTAGTTCGATGGAACTGGAAATTGCAGATTGAACATCATGAATACTAAAAGTGTCATTTCTCGCATCAAAGATGGAGAGCTGATCAAGTACTTGTTGAGGAGTTTTCAATCTCTTTCTCCGTGTTTTTGAAATTGTGTTAGTCTCCTCTTCCTTCATCCTAATCACTGCTCTCATAATTCTGTTTGTGCACCACACTGGATACACCCGGCTCCCCTTGTGTGCCTCGGCTACCTTGAGGCCCCGTAGGACCAGTCGGCCCCACTTCCCCTTGTGGTCCAGCTAAACCCGCTGGCCCTCGAAGTAGCTCGCGGACTTCTGCATCGGTTTCGATTCTGTTCACGAGAGCATCCTTGGGTTGTGGTTGTATCATCTGAATGCACACCACGATAAATGTCGATCCCAGAGCCAAAATCAGTGCACGCCGTGATGCTTTATGGACACCGATACGCAAACTATTTTGCGACTCCATACCTGCTACGCAATTGAACTCCTGTTGAGCAATCTCCTGTTTCGTATCCTTTGTATCAGTCCATGTGATTTTTGAATAATCAATAACCTGCAAGGTGTAAGTCCGGAAATACATCAGAGTCAAATAAACGGACATGAACAAGGAACCCAAAGGAACCAGCCCAAACCACCAAACCGATAATCTAGAAAGAACAGCTGCATTGGCTGCGAAAAGAATGGCCGCTACCGTTAACATTACCTTGCTTTTGTCGTCAATTACCATCCGCCGCTGCTCTTCTTGCTCCATATATCTGCGAGCCTCATCCAGAGCAAATTGAGGATCATCGGCATCGCAGACATTTACAGCGTCAACTTGTTGCTCATATTCCATGTTCCCATCTTTGATTTCTGAAAATGTGTGACCAGGGTTAAGAACTGCCATCATCAACCAAACAACCCTGTATGCGAGATAAACAGACGCAGCTTCAATCTTGTTCATCGCTGTCTGTAACCAATTCGATGAGGAAGCATTTTGCGAAGGTTGTTTTGGCACCATTAATTCCCCGACAATTTCTGCAATGAATCAACGAACATCTGACCAATATCACTTGCTCCAGCTAAATCGAGCCATGCCCATTGACCGTTTGGATTCACCTCAAAGAACATCCATTTACCATCGTCAGTGATTGCAAAATCAATCGCTGCAAACCTGAGTGCATATTTTTGCATCATCTTTGACACTCCTTCATAGACAGATGAAGGCACCGGGACTGATGTGTATTCTACATCACACATATTGTCTCGCCGTATATCCAACCGCTGATTTCCACTTTGATCGCAAGCCACAAGTGAAACTGCTTCCATCTGATTATCCACAACAACCAGTCTCACATCAGCCCGTTTATTTACGCGTTCTTGAAAGAGAACCGGACAATTGGGAAGTCTGTCGAGCAAGGCAATATCTGTGTCAGTTATACTTCTTGTGTAAATAAGGGTGTCGCGATCAGGAGTATCACGCTCTATGTATCCGCTGGCCAACGGCTTTACAATTGCTTCTGATCCATGTTCGATTAAAAAATCATTTGCTTGCTCAGGAGATGTCGTCACCATCCATTCTGGCACATTCAAGCCGCATTTGTGTGCGTAAGTGAGCTGTTGGACTTTATGCGATGCCATATAGTTCTTAGTTGGATGATTAATCCATTTGTCTGCCGGTATATGAGCGAGAAAACCCTCAATTGCCTCTGCCCACTCTTCAGAAGTATGATTCTGCTGATATTCATCTCCACCTACATTCAAAACCAATGGCTTTGGCCGACGATGAATAACCGTCCCGATTTGTTCAGGACGCACTGATCTATCTCCCCATGTGAGCGTGAGACCATCTAGGGTCAAGTTTACCCGTAGGGAATCAAGCGATGTGTCAGTGTCAAAGCGAATGAGGTCCATTTGAGATTTTCTCAGACGATCGCATAGATAATCAGCAGTCACATCCTCTGAGTTTGTAAATATGAGAACTACAGATTCATCCATTGAATGTCCCTGCATGATGGGGGATTGATGAAAGGTGTTTGACCGATTCATCTTGATCGGGCTCCTCTCTCTGCCTGGTCTGAGTTTGTGAGTGAACAGAAATCGGCCGTGGAATAGCTGACATCCCATTGCTAGGAGCATCCTGGTCTTGCTCTTCTCTTGTCTTGGTCATGGTCATAGTTTGTGTTTTACTTGCAACAGCCAGAGGGATTGTACGCATGTTTCCAATTGGGTCTTGGTCATTCTCTTCCCGTGTCTCTGTCACCGTCTTTGTTGACTGAGACAAATAACAAAGCTCCTGATCAGGTTCTTCTCGTGTGAAGGTCATTGTTTTGCCAGCCAAGTCAGTGTTTGGATCACCTGACGGCTCCTCAAATGCGGACCAAAAAGGCAAACCAGAAACTGAACTATTTACTCTCATGCTCTGTACTCCTTGGTCTCATTGTACGGCAATAGCCTCATATTAGTGCAATCCCAAACTACGAAATATGTCTACCAACCATGTTTGTTTGATGCATTTAGACTGCTTGCCATTTTCAACACCCTCTGTACTCCTCTGTGTTGGTGATTGATCTTTATGGTAATCCCTTGCCGGGATGCTCGCTGGTTTCAAGCGGCCGTCGGCTTCGAAGGCTCGTAAACGAGCTTTCTGCAGCCGATCCCACACTTCTGAGTGTGCGGCTGTTCGCTTGATCCCCGCTGCGCGTACCGGCTGATCAGGGCCATGATCAACACAAACAACAAGGAGTACGAAATATGTCTACCAACAAAAAAACCATTCGACAAAGTCCAGCTTGGATCCATTCACGCCGCGATTTGGCAAAACACCAATACTGAGGGGCGTCACTACTACAGCGTCACCTTCGAGAAACGCTACCGTGATGCACAAGGCAACTGGCAATCCACCACTTCGTATCAGCGAGATGACATGCTGGTGCTGGCCAAGGTGACGGATCGGGCTTACGACCTGATTCAATCAGCACAGTCGCAAGATCGTGCCCAGGCACCGGTCAACAACACCGCTCAAGTGCAACAACGCACCGACGCTGTACGATGACCACTGCGAGTCGCATCGGGACACTTCCCGATGCGGCCTCGAAGGTCGAGTCCGCCCGAGAGGCCGTTTCAAACGCTGTTGATACACTGATCCAGCAGCTTGAATCAGGCAAGAGTGAACAACTGCTTTCCTATCTGAGTACCGTCGCCAAGTTCCACAAGTACAGCTTTGGCAATGTCATGCTCATCATGGGGCAATGCCCTGACGCAATCCAAGTAGCCGGGTTTCGCACATGGAAAACGATGGATCGGAATGTCAAACGAGGCGAGAAGGGCATCGTCATCATCGCACCGATGATCTTCAAAGACAAAGATTCCAAGAAGAAGCCGGGGCAGTTGGAAAATGAAGAACCCATCGTGCGGTTTCGAGCCGTGCATGTATTTGATGTCTCGCAGACCGAAGGCGAGCCATTGCCTCAACCAGATCGGATCGATGGCGATCCGGGTTTGCATCTTGCCAAGTTGGAATCGGCCATTGAATCGCATGGCATTGTACTTCATACGGTTGAATCGCTGAACGGTGCCGATGGTATATCATCGGGCGGCACCATCAAGGTGGTGGATTCACTATCCGATGCCGAGCGGTTCTCGGTGTTGGTGCATGAATGGGCACATGAGTTGCTCCATCAGGGCAAGCATGTTGACAAAGCGACACGACCGCCAAAGGTTGTCCGTGAAACCGAAGCTGAGGCGGTGGCCTTTGTGGTATCGCACTCGGTGGGTCTCGATACCAAATCCGCATCGTCAGACTACATCCAACTCTACGACGGCAACAAGGAAACACTGGTGGCCTCACTGGATCGCATCCAGAAGACCGCCTGCACCATCATCGAAGCCATCAATGACCATGACGGCAACGATGGGCCAAGCCCAAGCCGCAATGACAACACGCCAAAGCCTCCGATACCGCCTGTTGCCAAACATGAAATTGAAGTCCATGAGTTGGAACCAGATCGGTTTGCACCGGGCGAGTTCTGCTACAGACAAGAAAGAACCGTCGGGGAAGGAGATGTTGTTTCGTCGTACAGTGCGGACAAGATCGCCTTCGACGACACGGTGCGGAATCCATTCACTTGGAAAGGGCAACAATGGATCATGACCAGCGGCAAGGGAAACGGCATCCAAGCCTACCGGCTGGTGCATCCCGAATCATTCCCGCGCACACCAACCACCTACGCCAAGAGAACACGCGACGATGGTGGCGAGGCTGCCCGCCATGATCCCAACGGGTTCTACGATGGCATGACGGTGACACGCGGAAAGCAGACCTACATCCTCTGTGGCCCGCCCGTCAAACTCATACCCGGCAAAGCTGCACAAACTTCGATGTTCGATGATAATGCCTCGCTGGAAACGCAAGCTGCTTTGATTGAATCGAGGCAACTGGTGCGATGACTACCGAGAGTCACTGGAATCCTCCACATGGATTCCGGTGATGACTGGTTCGGTAGGCCGCATGGTGCTGGCGAATGATCGGCCATCGCTGGTGATCCTGATGGTGCGGACACGGTGCTGGATCAATGCCCGATACAGCGGCTCCAAACACAGGCCTTCCACAATCACCTTGCCCGGCACAAACTCGGCGATGATCCGATTGCGGTTCATCCGCACCTTGCTCAGCAGCGAATACGAATACGCCACCTGTTCGTCATCGGGCAGATGCACATCGAGCATCACCGCTCGGCTGGTGTCTTTGGACTTGGGCGATTTCTTCGCCGATGGCCGCAGGTATTGATCTAAACCGTTGTGTTCAGCCATCGCGTTCCATGCTCCAATCTCGATCGAGGTCTCTGTTTCTTCCCACGCTTTGCTCGCGTGATTGCTCACGCCATGCCTGGCTTTCCAGCTTGCTCCGCTCATGAGCAAGAAGCCTGCGGGAAGTCTCCCGCTTCACGGTCTCTCGGACAGCTTCTTGTGATCGCTCCATTGGCTGCTTGTTCACGGGCTTGTGATCCATCGCCTGCATGGCACTGACTCGTGATGCGTCCTTCTGCACCCATTCACGGAGTCGGTCTTTATCATCGGTGACGATCAACACACCATCACGGCCACGGGTCGCCGAGGTGTAAAACTGTTGGGCACTGCTGGCTCCCGAAGACATGGCAGATTGTGCGATGATCACCAGATCGGAAGTCGCACCCTCCGCCGCATGACTGGTGACGCAATAGCCATAGTTGATATGGCCGAAGTCTTTGTCGATTTTCCAGCCGTTCTCAAGGTGCATGGTGCCGTCACGACCAACACGATCGAGTGTGTAGTTGCTGCCATTCAAGACCTTGTGCTTCTTGTCCTGTGTATTGCCGTTCTTGGTGAAGCGGATCTGATCGCCTTTGACCAATCCGATCTCTTTCTGCTCATAGACCTCGATCCGCTTGGGGTGATCCAATGGCACAGTAAACGACACGCCATCACGCTGGCGTTTGGCCTTGACCCGTTCGTCGTTGGCATGGGTGACCTCGGCTCGGTCGCCCCTTCTGGTGCCACCCTTCACACTTTGCGAAAACTCGATAATGTCACCGGTGCGATACATGGCCGCATCGGTCTTCTGTGGATCAGTCAGTTGCCTTGGTTGCAGCTTGGTGACCTTCTTCTCGCGGGTGCCGGTCTTCTCATTGTCCTTGCGGGATTGGCGGATGTATTTGGTCACCTCGTTGCCCTCGGCATGGGTCGGTGAGATCACCATCGCGTCTCGGCCTTGCTTTACAGATTCCAGATACACGCTGGCCAGGTACTTCGCTCGCTCGTTGGATTGCTCGCCCGTCCAGATATGATCCT
>WFPK01000095.1 GCA_015487555.1 Phycisphaerales bacterium | reverse complement strand
CTGAGGCATCAAGGGCAGCCCCAAATGCTTGCAGGCGCGATTGGTGAGCATCCGCCCGCGCTTGGTGCGTGCGAGGAACCCGATCTGAAGGAGATAAGGCTCGACGACATCTTCGAGTGTGCCCGTGTCTTCGTTGAGCGTGGCTGCGACAGCTTCGAGTCCGACAGGCCCG
Source organism: Phycisphaerales bacterium (assembly GCA_015487555.1). Taxonomy (GTDB): domain Bacteria; phylum Planctomycetota; class Phycisphaerae; order Phycisphaerales; family UBA1924; genus UBA1924. The sequence goes on along the minus strand of WFPK01000095.1, from coordinate 42,787 downwards.
CCGGCGTAGATGGTGCGGATGGTTTTGAGGTAGGTGCGATCGAGTTCATCGAGCCCGAGCGCATCGACACCCTCGAGGCCCAGCGCATCATCGACAATCGCATCGGAGATAACACCATCGGCGCGGACGGCAGCGAAATCGCGGACTCTTCGCAAAAGCCGATTGGCAATGCGAGGGGTGCCTCGTGAGCGCGTGGCGATCGAGCCGAGCGAACTGGTTTCGGGCGTGCCCATCGAGAGCAGCGACGATGATCGCCCGAGGATATGGACGAGTTCGTCCTGCCCATAGTACTTGAGATGATGCGTGATCCCAAACCGTGAACGCAAAGGCGAGCTGAGCAACCCGGCCCGGGTCGTCGCGCCGATGAGTGTAAACGGGGCGCACTTGATCTGGACGGTGCGTGCGTTGAGCCCGGTATCGAGACAGACATCAATCCGAAAATCTTCCATCGCCGGGTAGATGAACTCTTCGACAGCGACGGGCAGGCGGTGGATTTCGTCGATGAACAGGACATCGCCGGGTTGGAGACGGGTGAGCACGGCGACGAGATCGGTGCCTCTGGCCAGCGCTGGCCCGGAGGTGGTGTGGACCTTGGTGCCCAGTTCTGCGCCGATGACATGGGCGAGGGTGGTTTTTCCGAGTCCAGGTGGCCCGTGGAGGAGGATGTGCTCGAGGTGCTCGCAGAGATCGAGATCGGTGGCCTTCTTCTGTCGGGCTTTGACAGCTTCGATGGCGATCAACAAACGCTCGATGAGCTCAGGTTGCCCGACATATTCGTCGATGGACTGGGGGCGCAGGGCCCAGTTGGCGTGTTCCTCGACGGGCGAGGCGGTCGGTGCGATGATGCGATCGGTAGCCATGTGCACAGTGTATCGGGTATTGATCGGGTTGGGCGTGAAATGGTGCTGAATCTGGGGGATTCCAGGTATGAAAAAGGGGAAGCAGTGTGCTTCCCCTTGGGTGGGATCAGCGATTGTCAGATGTGAGAGACTTATGGGAGAGACTAGTACGAAGTGCCTTCGACTTCTTCGATTTGCTCCACTTCGATCTCCTGGATCTCCTGAATCTCCTCTGGAGCATTGGGATCTTCGCGTGGGAGCAGGTCGGGCGCATTGGCCAGGTTGTAGGCCAAGACGGCGGTGTTGGTGGCCGACTGGATCAGGTATTCCTCGATCGCCAGATCGACCCGGTCGTGCTGGGTGTGCCATCCGAACTGATAGTCGGCCCGTCCGGTTTCATCCCAGAAGAACCCGGGGATGCCGACCGCGTTGAAGGCAGCGTGGTCAGATCCGCCGTGGGTGTCGATCTTGTCGCCGGTGGGGCGGATGTTGACATTGAGGAAGGCGTCGTCGGTGTCGGAGTAGAACTGTCCGTTGATCGGCGCGGTTGCTGCAGCGAGGTAATCGACCATCCAGTCGGCAGCGGGGATTCCCCCTTGGTAGTTGGTGCCGCCGTCATCGACGAAGGCAGCGGAGATGTTGGCTTTTTCATCATCGGAGAGTGAGTCGATGTATCCGCGGGCACCCAGGAGCCCTTGCTCCTCGCCGCCCCAGAGGGCAAAGCGGATGGTGCGTTTAGGCTTGGCGCCTGCAGCGAGGAGGATTCGGGCGGCTTCGAGCGTGACCGCTGTGCCTGTACCGTTGTCGGTGGCGCCTTGTGAACCCGGGCCGTCCCATGAGTCCATGTGTGCGGAGATGATGACAACTTCGTCAGGTTTTTCGGTGCCGACGATTTCGGCGATGACATTGTAAACCGGGAACGGGCCCGCGACGAGGTTGTGCTGAAGGTCGAGCTCGAGTTGGATATCAACGCCTTCGTATGCGCGTGCCGAGAGGTAGTCGAAGTCGCTCTCGCGGACATTGACCTCGACATCAATCGGGTAGTCGGCGAGCTTGCGTTCGATCCAGTTGTTTGAAGAGGTGGTCCAGACGCGTTCGTCCTTTGAACTCGAGACGAACCCGTTGGGGTTCTCAGCGAGGACTGCTGCGAGAGCTGCCTCCTTGGAATCTTCCGCATCATGCTCTGCTTGGACGGATTCTGCGGTGGCGCGTGCGAACTGGAGGGGGAACTCGTTGCCCGATCCCGAGCGCGACACGCCGGTTGCCTCGTTGCCATCGAAGGTCAGCTCAATGTTCGAGGTGCCCATATCATGGGTCCAGAGGAAATGAACGGTGTTGCCATCGCGGGTGAACTCGGAGATTGGTCCTTGGGAGAAGTTGCGGATGGACAGGTTGCCGGTGGGTGTTTCGCCAGATTCATCGAGGGTGAGTGTGGCGGGGACGAATGAGCCGTGGTAGTCGAATGAGCCTTCCCAGACATTATCGGAGAGTTCGGCGAGCGGATCATTGGCGATCGCTTCGCGCTCGGCGATTCCTTGGCGGATTTCATGGCGTTCGTCCATGCGTTCACGCATGAGGAACCCGGTCGAGCGGATCCCGCCTCGTGCGGAATACTTGGGCGTGATGAGTACCCATGCGTCGGCGAAGTTGCCAGCATTGGCTTGGTACTCTTCCATGTTTGTGGGGAGGTGGATGACCTTGCCCGAGACTGGGCCATCGGTTCCCATCGACCATGAGAGGGTCGAGAACTCGAGTGTGCGAAGAACCTTGGGCTCGCTCTTTTTGCGTCTACCCGAAGCCATAAGCACGCGGGCGGTCGATGGGCCTCGGTCGAATCGGGTCTCGATGGTGCCCCATTTGCTCAAGTGTGCATTGGATGCGCCGTTAGAGGCGAACTGATCGCGTGCCCAGCGTTGTGCTTTTTCAAGATTTGACGAACCGGTCAGACGAGGCCCAAAGGTCTCGCACATCTCGGTGAGGGTGGCGAGGACATGGGAGTTGCTTCGCCCCTCGTCGATGATGCGGGCGATGGTGTCGGCATCACCCATCTCGATCTGAGGGACCGGGACTTGTTGGTTGGCGATGAGTGCGAAGGTGCCAGTGTCGGTATCTCGTGTAGTTGACGAGCTGCAAGCACCCAACGAGAGGCAGGTGCCAGCGAAAATGAGGACAGCAAGGCGAGCAGGGATGCGCATCGGGGATCTCCGGATGGGTGTTCTTTGGTTCGGTGTGATTTATCGGATAGACATATCCGTGTGTGCGTATACCGCAGCGATCGGAGCGGGTTGCACACGATTGCGGAGCTTATTCTAGGAACCAAAGAGCCGGGAGGTGTACGCCTTACTATTCGAGCGGGAGCCCTTTTTTCTTCCAGAGCCGAATGAGCCGATCGAGTTCGATGGGTTCCCAGATTCGACCATTGGCCAAGCGTACACGCAGCAGGTTGCCCTCCTTGTCGTAGATGCTCGCGGTGGGGGGTGTGTCGTTGGAGACCTTCGTGGTGATCCGGATGAGATCGGGCGTTTCTTCCGGCTTTTCAACCACATCCCATCGCAGCGCAATGGTGCTCAGCGAGTTGTTATAGGCGTAAGAGGCGTATTCTCCCGGGGCGGCGTTTTGGGCCAAGAGCTTCCCAATAAGGTAGGTTTGGACCTGCGAGATGTACCCCTCGCCTTGGATCAGCGGATGAGTTTTCGTCGTTGGGGCATCGGATTGATCGAGCACGACCGCCATGCTGGTTCCCGATCGGGCACCGGTGACGGTGGAGGTCTGCTGAAACCCATCTTGGCGGACGGACATTTTGATTGTCCAGGATTCTTCCTTGGTGTCTTCGGACATATAGAAGGTGGCCCGGGTGTCGATGCGGAGATTCTCTTCGAGGGCCATCGCGTCGATTTGGACAAAGTACCCGAGTTGTCGATCGTCTGCATTCCATGAGCTGCGGGGTTTGTCGGTGAGTTCGCCTTTGAATCCGCCCCAAGAGCGGATTTTGCGATAGCCATATTCTGTTGCGTCCATCTCATCACCTGAGGGCGCTGGGAGGTAGAGTCGTTCCCATCGGTCTTCTTTGCCAGTCATGGCATTTTGATAATCTTCGACGGATCGCAGATCGAGAAAGGCGAGCATGGATTTGATCGCTGCTGCCCGGCGGACATCGGATTGGGTCGGATTGCCCAGGTCCATCGTCGCCACGGAGGTCTCGTAGTAGGCCCTGGCCTGGTCAAAGTTGGCGTAGAGGCAGGTGAAATCAAAGATCACAAACTTGCGAGGCTGACTCTGAAAGATCGTCATTCCGCGGACAGAATCAGGTTTTCCATTGAGCCCGGGCAGGCGGACATAAAAGCGTTCGCCAGTGCGGGGGGGGATGATCAGGTTCGAGTCGCGGGAGATGAGCTTGCCTGTCTTTGAGCTGGCAAATCGAGTGAGCTGGTTGACGATGTTGTCGGCGACCTGTTTGACAGTGAGCTCAGGATCCGTGGTTTTTTGTTCTTTGATCGTCATGACCCCAATCTGGTCGGGGAACCCGACGCCCATCGTGGCGTTGGTGCCAAAGCTGGTGGTTTCAGTAACCGAGCCTTTGGGCAGGTAGATATTGAGATTGAGCGCGTCGATACGAGCGGGGGATTGTTCGAGTTCGATAGCCGAAGTCGCTGGCGAGGAGTTGGTCGGTTTGGGAATGGCGGGCGGCGGGGTGGTTGGCTGAGCATTGGCGATCGAGGTAAACCCGATCAAAGCGCAGGCTGCCAAGGCCTGGGTCAGGGTGCGGACAGCCAGGGTGCGGACAATCAGGAGATGAACAATCAGGAGGCGGGCAGCGAGTCTAGGCTGAGAGATTCGCAGGCGGTGGAGGGGGGTGGGCATGTCGTTTTTCCGTATTCGAGTGGTCATGGTCTGAGCTTTGGTCGGCATAATTCGGGCCCGAGAGAGAAAATCGGGGCAGAATCGACGAGATGATCCAAAAGATCATACCAAAAAGACCCCGCAGAAGAGTTCGCTGTTTGACTCGCAAAAGGGCATGTCTACGCTTCTCTTCCCCAAACCCCGAGCAACGCGCCGGATTGGGGGAGATTCTGGCTTGTACGCTTCTGGCGATGATGAATGTGGAACGGTTTCCACATCGAACCAGAGCGGGCTGTTGGTGCCTTCGGGCGTGTCTGTCTTGACAGGCAAAGCATATATGAAAGGGTGGCGCAATGTCCATCAATAAAATCCGTATCCGTCTCGAAGCCTATGACCATATCGCCCTCGATGCCTCGGCACGCGAGATCGTCGATCATGCCAAACGCACCAATGCCAAAGTCAAAGGCCCAGTGCCCCTGCCGACCCGGATCGAACGCTATACCGTCCTGCGAGGCCCGTTTGTCGATAAAAAGTCGCGTGAACAGTTCGAAATCCGGACCCACAAGCGGATTATCGACATCCACGAACCCAACAGCCGAACCGTCGAGGCATTGAACCGCCTAGTCGTCCCCGCTGGTGTATTCGTCAAGATCAAGGCGTAATGATTGTTACCTTGCAGGCTCACCTATTTGGGTGGGCCTGAGTTTGTCTATGAAGCTCACCCGAGCAGTACCCATACGAGACTTCCTCTGCCGACTGAGATCAGTGAGGCACGAAGCGGTTCCCACCCGAAGTGGGGATGAAGGAATGAAGCCATGACCGCTCCAAGTAAATCAGCCCACTTGCTGGGACAAAAAATCGGTATGACCCGCGTGTATGACGAAAACGGGGTTTCGAGTCCTGTCACCGTCATCAAGGTGACACCCAATACCGTGACGCAGATCAGGACACAAGAGGTCGATGGATACTCAGCGGTCCAGCTCGGTGCGGGGGACATCAAGCCTCGCAACTCGACGATGCCTCTGATCGGGCACGACGCCAAGGCCGGCGTCGCGCCAAGGCGCAAACATCGCGAGTTTCGCGTCGAAGATGGGCAAGAGTCCAACTGGGAGCTGGGACAAGAGTTGACTGTGAGTGTCTTTGATGATGTCAAATATGTCGATGTCATCGGGACGAGCATCGGTAAGGGGTTTGCTGGTGGTATGAAGCGGTGGGGCTTCAAGGGTCAGCTGGCTTCTCATGGCGTCGAGCGCAAGCATCGTTCGCCGGGTTCGATTGGTGGTCACGGCAACAATGCCGGTAAGTCCGGTCGGATCAAGAAGGGGAAGAAAATGGCGGGGCACATGGGCACCCGTCGGATCACGATGCGATCTTTGGATGTTATTCGGGTCGATGCGGAGAATGACCTGCTGTTGGTCAAAGGCCCGGTGCCTGGGCATAACAATAGCTGGGTCGAGATTCGTCCTGCAACGCGACTTTATCGCTCAAAGGCTGCAAAAGTGGCGAATGGTTGATTGAAGAGTTGATCTTTGTATTTGGGCGGGCAATAATCTCCGCTCAAGGTTCAGCAGGTCGCTTTGGGTCAAATCCAATGCGAAACCGCTGAGATGAATTGAGTCATTGTTCCCGGTGAGAATCTGGGATTCAATGCCGAGTCAAGTTTGTGTCTCTGAACGCTGTCCGTCTCTTGAGAGAGAAAAGGATGGTGGCCGAAAGGCGATATTCAAGACCGGGCGAGGCGTATTGGGCCGGCAGCACGCATGTGTGTGATTGCCGGGTGGTCCGAAAGGCGTTCGACGAGGTAAAGACCGATGGATGTCCCCGTTTATTCAATGAGTGGTGAGGCTGTAGGCAATATGTCTATAGACGAGATCGCACTCGGCGAAACAGTCAATGCAGATCTGCTCAAGCAGGCGTTCGTGATGTATCATGCGAACCGTCGCCAGGGCTCTGCTCGTTCAAAGAACCGTGCAGCTCTTGCGTACTCGCGTACCAAGATCTATAAGCAAAAGGGCACCGGGCGTGCTCGTCACGGCGACAAGAAATCCAACACGATGCGTGGCGGTGGGCATGCCCACCAGAAAACCCGCACTCGCGAGGATTATCGCCAGGATATGCCCAAGAAGATGCGTCGCAAGGCGAATCGCAATGCGCTGCTCTGCAAGCTGCTCGATAATGAAGTTCGCGTGATCGACGGGTTGTCGTTTGACACCGCTCGCACAAAGGATTTCGTTTCGTTCCTCGAAGCGATCAATGTCGATCGTGCGTCGCTCGTTGCGCTCTCGGGTGATCCTGAGAAGAGCAAGAACGCTCGGCTCAGTGCTCGCAATGTCGAGGGTGTTTCGCTCTGCCGGGCGGATCAGCTCAACACCTACGAGATGCTCAACAATCGCTACCTGGTGATTGACAAGAGTGATCTCGAAGCCTGGCTCGCAGGTCCGAGTTCGCAAACCGGTAAGTGTTCTGGTGCATCAGGAGGTGCGAAGTGAAGCTCGAACCACACTACATTCTGCGTAAGCCTTTGCTGACAGAAAAAAGCACAGCGAGCATGGAAAGCGATAATGTGTACACCTTTGAGGTTGACCGTCGCGCATCGAAAGATGATGTGAAGGCTGCTGTTGAAAAGGCGTACGGGGTCAAGGTGCTCAAGGTGACGACGCAGGTGCGCAAGGGTGGCTCACGCCGCTTCAAGTACGGCACAGTCGCCGAGAGCAGTTGGAAGCGTGCAGCCGTCAAGGTTGCTGAGGGTCAATCAATCGAGCTCTTCTGAGCCGGTTCGTAAAGAAAGGATGCAGATATGGCGATTCGTATCTACAAACCAACCAGTGCGGGCCGACGGAACGCTTCGGTCAACCTCAACGAAGAGGTGACCAAGAAGACTTCCGAGAAGAGCCTGCTTTCCCCGCGTCCTCGCAAGGGTGGACGCAACCATCAAGGCAAGATCACTGTTCGCGGTCGTGGCGGAGGTGCCAAGCGCATGTACCGCCAGATCGACTTCAAACGCCGTGACCGTGATGGGATCGAAGGAACGGTTATTGGGATCGAGTACGATCCAAACCGCACCTGTCACATCGCACTCATTGAGTATGCTGATGGTGTCAAGCGATACATCTTGGCTCCTGTCGGGTTGACCGATGGCGACAAGGTGATGTCTTCGTCAACCGAAGCAATCGAGCCGACCGTTGGTTCGCAGATGTCATTGCGGTTCATTCCATCGGGCATGAATGTGCACTGTATCGAGCTGCTCCCCGGTGCTGGTGGCAAGCTTTGTCGCTCGGCTGGTTCGTCGGCTCGCCTGACGAACAAAGAGGGCAAGTATGCGACTTTGGTGATGCCTTCGGGCGAAACCCGTCGTGTGTTGATTGATTGCCGGGCGACTGTTGGGCAGATCGGCAACACCGATCACCAGAACCGTCGTTTGGGCAAGGCTGGTATCAGTCGGCATCTTGGGCGTCGTCCCAAGACCCGCGGTGTGGCGATGAGTCACCATGCTCACCCGATGGGTGGTGGTGATGGCCGCAGTAAGGGTGGTCGTGCTCCTGTGAACAAGTCTGGTACCTTCGCCAAGGGTGGCGGTACGAGAAATCGCAAGAAGCCATCACAAGATTTGATCCTCCGTCGCCGCAAGAGTAAGCGGTACGGGCAACTGAAGTAAGACAAGGAGATACCCTATGGGACGCAGTCTTAAGAAGGGCCCGTATGTTGTCGAGAGCGTGTACCGGAAGGTCATGAAGCAGACAGAGGCGGGCGAGAACACGCCGATCAAGACCTGGGCGCGCTCGTGCACGATTGTTCCTGAGTTTGTGGGTTTCACATTCCAGGTACACAACGGCAGAGCATTCTTGGATGTATTTGTGACCGAAGACATGGTTGGGCATAAGCTCGGCGAGTTCTCGATCACGCGTACCTTCCGTGGACATACAAACAAGAAGGAAGGCCTCAAGGCGGGACGCTGATCTGATCAGTCTCCGCGTTAGGGAAGGAACTACCTGTGCGATTACGAGCAAATGAACTCAAAACACGAGCAAGCGAAGCGGGCGTGAGCGTTGAACAGCTCGCCGAAGCGGTGACTCGTGATGGGCTGGTCGGCGACAAAGCCGTGTCGGCCGTGAAGAACTGGATGGGTGGCAAGGGCTACCCAAAGTGTACCAAAAGCGATATCGAAGCCATGGCCAATACGGTCGGGTGCCTCCCCAAGGACATCGCCAAGTTCACCTCATCGGTGAACAACCATCGCGGGAGTCCCAAGAAGGCCAAACTGGTTGCAGACATGATCCGAGGCAAAAGCTTCGAGGAGGCGAACAACATGCTCGCGTTCTCGACCAAACGAGCAGCGGTCAGTATCCACAAGGCACTCAAGGCGGCTGCTGCCGATGCGGAACAACTCGGTGCTGATCCCTCGAGTGTGTTCGTTTCGGAGATCACCGTCGATCGCGGTCAGCATATCAAGCGGTTCCGCCCCAAGGATCGTGGGCGTGCCCATCCAATCCTCAAGCGTACCAGCCACATTACATTGTCTGTTCAGGAGCGAAGCTAATGGGACAGAAATCTCATCCATTTGGATTTAGACTCGGGATCACCGAGACTCACCGTTCTCGTTGGTACGCCCCCAAGGCGCTCTACGGCGAGCTGCTCGTCGAAGACGAGAAGATCCGCAAGTACCTCGATAATCGCCTCAACCGAACCCCGCCCAACGCGATGGTCTCCGATATCCATATCGAACGCACCCGCGAAGAGCTCAAGGTCATCGTCCGGACAGCGCGTCCTGGGCTGGTGATTGGGCCCAAAGGCGCCGAGGTCGATCGAATGACCGAAGAGCTCCAGTACATGACCGGGCGAAAGGTGTCGATCTCGATTATCGAGATCCGCGAACCCGACATGGATGCCCAGCTCGTCGCCGAGAATGTCGCCGAGCAGCTCAAGAAGCGCATGGGTTTCCGTCGTCTGGTCAAGATGCGTTCCGAAGCCGTCATGCAGGCGGGTGCCAAGGGCGTGAAGATTCAGATCGCGGGTCGTCTTGGCGGTGCCGAGATGTCTCGTCGGATGGATGTTCGTTTGGGTGCTTTGCCACTCTCGACGCTCCAGGCAAATATCAACTATGGGTTTGCTGAGAGTCTGACGACTTATGGCATCCTTGGCGTAAAGGTATGGATTTACAAGGGGCCATACTCAAGTGAAGCAGAAGAGAACCAGTCCAACGCGGCGGGTGCCCAGGCGCGGGCCCGTGGGCGTAGGTAACGGGTCGTTGGTAAACGGTTGAAAGATTCATCGGCGATGACGCCGGTGTTGAAGGGATTGAACAATGCCTCCATATAAGATTCCAAAGCGTGTCAAGCACCGCAAAGAGTTCCGCCGGGTGCGTGATCGCAAGGCGACCAAGGGCAACTATGTTGCGTTTGGTGAGTACGGACTTCAGGCGCTCGAGCCATGCTGGCTCAAGAGCAACTGTATCGAAGCGGGTCGTGTGACCTGTCAGCACTTCCTCAAGCGTGAGGGCAAGCTGTTTATCCGGGTGTTTCCGGACAAGCCCGTTTCCAAGAAGCCGCTCGAAACCCGCATGGGCAAGGGCAAGGCGGAAGTGGATTACTGGGCCGCCCGTGTCAAGCCTGGAACGGTGCTGTTCGAGCTTGCCGGCGTGAGCGAGTCGCGTGCGCGTGGTGCGTTCTTCCGGATTGCAATGAAGATGCCTGTTCGGTGCCGAATGATCGGTCGGCGGGTAGAAGCCTAAGGAGTTGGTGATGACTGGAGCAGAAGTACGCAAGCTCAACGATGAAGAAATCGCTGTTGAACTCGGCAACTTGCGCAGCAAGCTGTTGGCGCTCAAAAACAAGAGCGTGAGTGAAAAAATCGAAGATACAACTCAGTTTGGCAATATGCGTAGAGATATCGCCAGATTACTGACCGAGCAGACCGCACGGGCTGCGAGCTGATAACGATCGGCTGACCCTTCGGGGTTGGTCAGGAGAACACGAATGAGTGACAACGAAACAAAGGGCAATAAGATTGGTGTGGTCGAGTCAGACGCGCGGGATAAATCCCGAAAAGTCGTGATCCACTACAAGACCAAACACCCAAAGTATGGCAAGTATGTGAGCAAGCGGACTGTGCTGCAGGTTCACGACGAGCATAACGAATCACACAACGGCGATATCGTCGAGATTGCCCAGTGCCGACCGGTCTCCAAGACCAAAAGCTGGACACTCGCACGCATCGTCGAAAAACGGAGTCACTGAGTCAATCAATAACTCATCGGCACCAAGGAATGGAACCTCACGGGTGAAATCACCCGAGTGAAAGAAGGCGGCGCAAGCTATGCTTCAACAAGAATCAAGATGCGAAGTAGCAGATAACTCAGGCGGAAAAATCGCCTATGTTATCCGTGTCTACGGCGGCTCAACAAGCCGCGGCGGGCTGACCCGCAAACAGGCACATATCGGCGATAAAGTCATGGTCTCGATCAAAAAAGCCCTCCCAGGCTCGGATGTCAAGACCGGGGAAATGTATAAAGCGGTCGTCGTTCGCGTCGCACGCAATATTCGCCGCAAGGACGGATCCTATGTCAAATTCGATTCGTCAGCAGTTGTATTGATCAATGATGACGGGAACCCGAAGGGCACACGCATCTTCGGCCCCGTTGCCCGTGAACTCCGCGAGAAGAAATATATGAAAATCGTCTCGCTTGCACCGGAGGTTGTGTGATGCCAAAGCATGTACGAAAAGGTGATACGGTCATCGTGACCTCCGGCGATCACAAAGGCGTGACCGGTGAAATCATCGAGATGATCACCAAGTCGGACCAGGTCATCGTCAAAGGCGTGAATCTTCGCACCAAGCACATCCGTCCGACGCAGATCAACCCAAAGGGTGGGATCGTTCAGATCGAAGCGCCGCTTCATATCTCGAAGGTCAGTCCGGTCGTCGATGGAAAACCAACACGAGTGCGCTTCGAGACGGCCAAAGACGGTACCAAGACCCGCGTCGCAGTTCGCGGCGGCAAGGTGCTCGGGCAGGTCTCAGGACCAAAGAGCTGAGTGAAAACACAAACGGTTGTATTCGGATGGAAACCGAATACGGAAAACCAGCCCAATAGGGCATAACGGAAGGCCGAGTCATGGCGAAGAAAGTAAAATACGATCAGGCAACGCTTGATGAGGCGCTCAAACCCTCAACGCCTCGCCTGAAGGAAAAGTTTGATACCGAGATTCGACCCAAGATCGTCTCCGAGTTTGGTGTGAAAAACACAATGGCGATGCCCAAGCTCGAAAAAATCACGATCAATGTCAATGTCGGGCGTTTCCTCGATGGGACCAAAGTCCCTGCGAATATCCGAGAGGCTGTTGAGCACACTTTGACCACGATCAGCGGACAGAAGCCTCAGGTGATCCTCGCCAAGAAGAGTGTCTCGAACTTCAAGGTACGCGAAGGATATGTCACTTCATACAAAGTGACGCTTCGGCGTGATCGGATGTGGCACTTCGCCGATCGGTTCATGAACCTGGCAACCCCGCGTATCAAAGACTTCCGAGGCGTGAGCGACAAAGCATTCGACCGCCAGGGGAGCTATTCCGTGGGCCTGACCGAACAGGGCGTCTTCCCCGAAATCAACATGGCCGAGCAGAACTTCACCCACGGGATGAACATCAACTTCAGTTTCAGCAACTCGAACCCGGCGATGAGCCGATTCGTGCTCGCCGAACTCGGGATGCCGTTCAAAAAACCAGCCAAGCCCAAGAAGAAAAAGACAAGCTGATCGCAGAATCAAAGCCTGATATTCAATAGCGGGTATTCAGGATGAAGGAATAGACCATGGCAACCAAAGCTCAAGTCGCAAAGAGTAAACGAACACCCAAATACTCATCACGCATCGTCCGCCGATGTGAGCTGACCGGGCGTTCACGAGGCGTATATCGTAAGTTCCGCATCAGCCGAATCATGCTTCGGAAGCTGGCGCTTGAAGGAAAAATCCCCGGAATGCGCAAGGCAAGCTGGTAAACCAACAGGTTTCCAAGCGAGAACCAACGCTCTACGGTACGAATGAACATCGTCCAATCGGCATAAGGGTGCCAACGGACGAACAGAACAGGACAAAGGGAACAACCTATGTCAATGAGTGATCCAGTCGCAGACATGCTCACACGAATCCGCAACGCAACGCGGAACCGATCCAAGAGTGTCGTCTGTCTCAACAATAAAGTATGCCAAGGTGTCGCCAAGGCGCTCGAAGTCGAAGGCTACATCAATGGCTTCGAGGTCGTCGAGGACAACAAGCAAGGCACGATCCATGTTGATCTCAAGTACGGCCCACGAGGCGAGGTGCTGATCCATGAGATCAAACGCATGAGCAAGCCCGGGTGCCGGGTCTATCGCCAGGTCGATGCCATTCCATCACCGATGCAAGGACTGGGCATCTCGATTGTCTCGACCAATAAGGGCGTGCTCTCGGATCGCCAGTGCCGCGAGCAACGCGTCGGAGGCGAGCTGCTCTGCACAGTGCTTTGAGTGACCGTGCTTTGAATGAATGATTCACCGTGCTCAAGAGCACAGAACAAGATTGGAATCCCTGGCCAGACGGTCAGATGAGAAACACAGTCTGAAAGGAACGCGAAATGTCGCGAATCGGTAAAAAGGCCATCTCAGTCCCCGGCAATGTCAAGGTCAACTTGGCGGGCAACTCCATCTCGGTCGAAGGCCCAAAGGGAACGCTCTCCTATGACTTTCGCCCAGAGGTCGATGTCAGCTACGATGAGGGGGCCAAAAGCATTTCCGTGAGCATGGACGAAGCATTGATCGCCAAGAAGCGTTCCAATGGTGCGTACTGGGGCACAACCCGCTCGCTGATCAACAACATGATCGAAGGCGTTGCCAAGGGATACGAAAAGAAGCTGCAAGTTGTTGGCGTTGGTTGGACCGCAACGGTCAATGGAAGCAACCTCGCCCTCAAGGTTGGGTACGCCAACACCATCCAGATGCCAATCCCCGCGGGACTCACCGTCACCGCTGAGAAGCAGATGATCACAATCACGGGCGCCGATAAACAAATGGTGGGGCACTTCGCCGCATCGACCCGTGCCAAACGCAAGCCCGAACCATACAACGGCAAGGGAATCAAGTACCTCGAAGAAGTCATCCAGCGTAAGCAAGGGAAGGCGTTCGGCAAGTAAGCCGGGCAAGTAAAGCGACAGATCACACTCGTAGGGCTGCTTGAAGGCAAAGCCCTCATGAGAGGCAACAGATATGAACAAGAACAAGCAAAAAAATGTTCGCAGACAACGACGCCGGATCGGTATCCGCAAGCGTGTTTCGGGAACACCAACCCGTCCCCGTTTGGCGATCTACCGTTCGCTCAACCATATGTACGCCCAGGTCATCGACGACATGGCGGGTGTGACCCTGGTGAGCGCATCGAGCCGGGATAAAGACGCGAAGATTGATGGTACATCAGGCAACAGCAAGGCGGCCGAATCGGTCGGTTTGCTCCTCGCCGAGCGGGCCAAAGCGGCCGGGGTCACGGAAGTGGTCTTCGATCGCGGCGGATTCAAGTTCCACGGACGCATCAAGGCGTTTGCAGACGCGGCCCGCAAGGGTGGTCTTGACTTCTAAGACCCCAACTGAAAGAGACAGCAACCATGGCAGAAATGCTCGACGAAAGTAAGAATCTCGAATCAACCACCGTTGGTATCTATCGCACCGCAGCCACCGTCAAAGGTGGGCGACGCTTTAGCTTCGGTGCACTCGTGGTCATCGGTGATCGCAAAGGCAAGGTAGGGTACGGCTACGCCAAGTCCACCGAAGTTCCCACCGCGATCGAAAAAGCTCAGAAGTACGCCAAGCGTTCACTGACCACCGTGCCGATGGCAGGCACCACATTGCCTCACGAAATCGAAGGCAAAGCATGTGCATCCAAGGTCAAGCTGATGCCCGCATCACCAGGTACCGGCGTCGTCGCAGGAGGCACCGTCCGCGCGGTGCTCGAAATCGCAGGCGTCACCGATTGCCTCACCAAATGCACCGGCTCGACAAGCAAGCTCAACACCGTCAAGGCGGTGATCGACGGGCTGAGCCAGTTGCGCACACGCGAGCAAGTCGCCGAGCTTCGAGGCGTGGAAATTACCACCAGCGATATCGAAGAACGCATCAAGCGAGGAAACAAGTTCATGCCAACCCTGACCGAAGGGGCCGAGAAAATGGCAGCTCCGGTCAACACCATCGGGCAAGATCGTGGGCGAGGCGGACGAGGCGGGCGTGGCGGCGGCGGTGGACGCGGCGGACGAGGCGGCAATGACCGTGGTGGACGCGGCGGCCCACAAGGTGCGCCACAAGAAGCACCTGCACCAGAATCCAACAGCTAAACGAATACACAAAGACAACAGTTTCCCGGGAGTAACCGGCCATGATGATTCACGAAGTCACCGCAATCGCGGGTAAGTACAAGCAACGCAAACGCGTCGGACGAGGCGTCGGCTCAGGCAACGGCAAGACCGCTGGTCGTGGGCAGAAGGGCGCCGGTTCACGAACCGGCCACTCCAAGCTCTATCAGTTTGAGGGCGGGCAGATGCCATTCTTCCGGCGGATGCCCAAGTTCGGGTTCACCAACGCCAACTTCAAAACCCTCTTCTGGACAGTCAACCTGGGCGCGATTACCGCCCACCCCGACTTCAAGAACGGCGGCGAGGTCAATCACGAGACACTCATCAAAGCAGGGCTCGTACGCGATACCTCACGCAACCTCAAAATCCTCGGCGGGCTCGAAGACGGACAGGAAAAACTCAATGTCAAACTTGTGGTCAACACCAACCGCGTCACCGATTCGGCCCGCAAGCTGATCACCGATGCGGGGGGGGCTGTCACCGAAACCGGCACCCGCCGCGATCGTGTCCGCGGGATCGATCGCAACTCGGACGATCGGACACCCAAGAACCTGACCAAGAAACTCAAAAACCAGGAATGGCACCGCAAGCGGTCCCAAGCGTTTGCCAAGGGCGAGGTTCTCAAGAAGAAATGATTCAGTTGTTGACACGACGATTTCGATAGAAACAAGACGCCGTGACTGATCGCTTGAAACTTGGGTTCCCCAAACCCTCGGAATAAGAAATCGGTCGCGGCGTTTCTCGAATACGCCTCACCATTCGAGTTGATGGATAGAATCAGCAGTTCACCATCGCACAAACGGAGCAACCCCGGAATGATATTCAAAACGATCGCCAATGTATTTCGGATCGAAGAGCTTCGTAACAAGATCCTCTTTACAATGGCCATGCTCGCGGTCTATCGCATCGGGTTCTGGATTCCGGTTCCGGGTGTCGATCAAAGTGCGCTGACCTCATTCTTCCAGGCCCAGGCGGCTTCGGGGGCTGCTGCCGGCAAGGTCATGCAGTATGTCGCGATCTTCTCGGGGGGCTCATTCGGGCAATCGACCATCTTCGGACTCGGCATCATGCCTTATATCACGGCGTCGATTATCTTCCAGCTCTTCGGCTCGGTGTCGCCTCAACTCAAAAAACTCAAAGAAGAAGGGCCCGCAGGTCAGACCAAAATCCAAGAATGGACTCGGTATGTCACCGTCGGACTTTGTATCATCCAAGCGGTCGGGTGGCTGAGCTATATCGCCAAGTCCGAACTTGTCTATTCGCAATGGGCGAACAACCCCCTCTGGTGGGTCATGGGCATCGCGACACTGACCGCAGGAACCATCTTCCTGATGTGGCTCGGCGAGCAGATCGACCGATTCGGGATCGGCAACGGCGTCTCGCTCATCATCATGGGCGGCATCCTCACCGGGATGCCCGGAGCAATCATCAGCCTCTACACCGGGTTCGACCCTCAAGATCCAAACAAGATGGGATGGATGGGGCTCATCATTCTCGTCAGCCTCTTCATCATGGTGGTCGCCGGGTCGGTGCTCTTGACCGTCGCCCAAAGACGAATCCCCGTCCAGCAGGCCAAGCACTCTCGAGGCAAACGAGTCTTTGGCGGGCAGAAGAGCTACCTCCCCTTGCGCGTCAACCACGGCGGCGTGATGCCCATCATCTTCGCCAGTTCGCTGATGATTTTCCCATCGGTCGTCCTGGGTTACCTCGCCGATACAGCGCAGACAACCGGGAACAATGTCGGCATGTATTACGAAATCATTTCTTGGTTCAGCCGAAGCTTCCAGATGGGGCAGTTCCCCTACATCATCCTCTACATTGTCATGGTCTACTTCTTTAGCTACTTCTGGATCACCGTTCAGTTCAACCCTGAAGAAATGAGTAAGCAGCTTCGGGATCATGGATCATTTATCCCCGGCTTACGCCCCGGCCCACGAACCGCGGAATACCTCGAAGCGGTCATGGAGCGGATTACCTATGTCGGGGCGGCCTTCCTTGCCATCATCGCCGTCTTGCCCATGGTTGCGAGTTCAAAGCTCGGGATCGACTTTACAGTCTCACAGTTCCTCGGCGGCACCGGGTTGCTCATCGTCGTCTCAGTCGCGCTCGATTTCCTCCAACGCGTCGAGGCCAACCTGCTCATGCGGAACTATGAGGGGTTCCTCGGGAACTCGAATGACCAGAAGTGATTCACGAGGGCGTATGATTCGGGTTTGTACGGACATCAAACCCTGTAAATTGAATAAAAACCGGGACTTGTCAGGTTTCAAGCGTCGGTTTTAGATGATTTTCCAGAGGACGGTGCCTACCATCCTCGCCCGCCAAAGTGCCCGTCTGGGCATGGTGTGCGGATCGATTCGTCAGTATTTTCGGTATCGGGAACGATCCGGAAGAAAACGCCGCCGATGCGGCAGGAGAGTTGTGATGAAAGTTTCATCCAGCGTAAAACGCCGCTCAAAGGATTGCCAGATCGTTCGTCGAAAAGGCAAGGTCTTTGTCATCAACAAGAAAAACCCTCGCTTCAAGCAACGCCAGGGCTAATTGAGTTGGTGAGTTGACAGCATTCGAGTACACAGGTTGCGTGCGAACTCATGAAGAGTATCGAGCGCATGTTTGATAAAACGCCCGGGTTGAATCCCGGTGACAGGAGCAACCAATGCCCCGTATCGCAGGTGTTGACATTCCAGATCGCAAGAAGATCTACTACTCATTGCAGTACATTCACGGGATCGGTCCCAAGTATGCTGCTGCGATCCTTGCAGAAGCAAAGATCAGTCCAGATACTCGCGCAAGCGATCTCAGTGAGACCGATGTTTCGCATCTCAACACCATTGTTGACGGGGCGTACCTCGTCGAGGGGGCGTTGCGTCGACAGGTGCAGCAGAACATCCAACGCCTGCGCGAAATCCGCTCATACCGTGGTGCTCGCCATCGCGCTGGGCTGCCAACACGAGGTCAGCGGACCCGTTGTAATGCTCGCACGCGTAAAGGCCGTAAGAAAACCGTGGCCGGCAAGAAGGGCGTCAAGGGATAATCAACCATTGGCGGCTTGCCGATCAATGGTTTACAAAAATACACATACATCGCATACACATACATCGCAAGGTTCCAGCCTGAGCAATCAGGATTCACAAGTGGAACCGATAGGAGCGAAAATCAATGGCCAAAAAGCAGAAGAAAATTCGCAAAGGTGTCGTTCGCGGGATTGCACACATCAAAGCAACCCACAACAACACCCTCATCACCGTCACCGACACCTCCGGCGAAACCCTCGCATGGGACTCCGCAGGCACCATCGGTTTCAAAGGGGCACGCAAGTCCACCCCATTCGCGGCCACCCGTGCTGGTGAACAATGCGGGCAGAAGGTGCGAAAGATGGGGATGAACGAGATCGAAGTGAAGATCACCGGCGCTGGCGCCGGCCGTGAAAACGCCGTCTCAGGGCTCGCGTCGACCGGGCTCCGCGTCACCGCGATCGAAGATCACACCCCGGTCCCACACAACGGCTGCCGACCCCCCAAGAAGCGCCGCGTCTGATTCACCACCCAGCACCCCCGCATGCAACCATGCCGGGGTGTTTTTCGTGGGGCGTCCGTGCAACGCGTACGGCCGGCTCAACAAATCAATGTGCCTTGCCCGGAAAGAAAGAACGATGTCGTCGGCAGGACATCGAATCTGTGAACCGAGCGAAGGTTTGAAGAATGGAACAACGGCGATCGCCTGAAAATGACGATCGTGCTGCTGAGGAGAAATATCATGCGAGTACGCTGGCGTGGTTTAGAGTTGCCTTCACAGGTTATTTCCGATCCCAAGTTCACCGACGATACCTTCGGGCGGTTGTCTGTCGAACCATTCGAACGAGGCATGGGCACAACCATCGGCAACTCCCTCCGCCGAATCCTGCTCTCATCGCTCGAAGGCGCATCCGTCACCGCGATCAAAATCAAAGGCGCCGAGCACGAGTTCACCTCGATGCCAGGCGTCCTTGAAGACACCACCGATATTGTCCTCAATATCAAAAACCTCATCGTCAAACTCGAAGGCGACGAGCCTCGCGTGATGAAACTCGCCGCCCAAGGCCCAGGCGAAGTCACTGCCGATCTCATCGAAGCCGACACCAATGTGACGATCATCAACAAAGATTTGGTCATCGCCACCCTCACCGAAGAAATCCCATTCGAGATGGAGATCCATGTCGGCAAAGGTCGCGGATATGTCCCCGCTTCCGAGCAGTACGGACGCAACGAAGATCAAGAAATCGGCATTATCCCCGTCGATGCGATCTACTCGCCTGTCCAGCGCGTGCGATACCATGTCGAGGACACCCGCGTGGGCATGAAGACCAACTACGACAAGCTCACCATGGAAATCTGGACCGACGGCACCGTCACTCCAGAAATGGCACTCGTCGAAGCTGCCAAGATCATGCGCAAGCACCTCAACCCGTTCGTCCAGTACTTCAATGTCGGCGAAGAGCGGGTCTCAGAGAATGCCGCTGCCGCTGCCGGTGTCGACGAAGAACTCATCCGCAAGCTCAACATGCCAATCGAACAGCTCGACCTGTCCGTGCGTGCATCGAACTGCCTCGAATCGGCCCGCATCGACACCGTTGCTCAGCTCGTCACCAAGAGCGAACCAGAGCTCCTCAAGCTCCGCTCATTTGGACGCACCTCGCTGCGTGAAGTGAAGCGCAAGCTTCTTGATATTGATTTGGACCTGGGCGTTGAACTTCCGGAAGGATACAACGCTTCGGGTGGAATGCTCTAAACCGTGCCATCCCGCATTGGGTTGGTATGAATCAGTTTGTTGACCAATGACGCGACGGCGCGTCTTGAAAGTGAAGGAAAAAGCCATGCGTCATCGGAAAGCCGGCTTTAAGTTAGGACGAACCACTGCTCACCGCGAAGCGATGCTCCGCAATATGGCTGCGAGCCTCTTCGAGCATGGGCAGATCACCACGACGATCCCCAAGGCAAAGGCACTCCAGCCTTTCGTCGAGAAGATCATCACCAAGGCCAAGCGTGGAGATATGCACGCCCGCCGTCGTGTGATCTCGATGCTCGGACGCGATCGTAATGCCTTTGCATGGTCGTACATCGCCAAGAACGCAACCGAAGAGCAACGCGAGAAGGTCGAGGAGCAACGCGAGTTTGTCGAAGGATTCTTTGATATCCCCGATGTCGAATCCATCGAACGCAACCGTTACGGCGAGCTTCGCAAAGCACCCAAGCTCGTCCGCCATATCTTCGAAAATGTTGCACCACGCTTCGAGGACCGCGCAGGTGGATACACCCGCATCGTCCGCATCGGTCGTCACCGCCTTGGTGATGCTGCCGAGCTCTGCGTGATCCAGTTCGTCGGCAACGAAGAAGGCCCAGAAATCGGTGGTCAGCCATCGGGTCGCCGGCGCACCGCCGACAAACGAACCGCCTTCGCTGCCAAGCTCCGCAAGGAAAACGCCAAGTCGGCTGCTCCTGAAGCACCCGCTGACGAAGCTCCCGAAGAAACATCCAGCGACGAGTAAATCGCTGCATAAAAAACACCAACCCCGCCTGATCTTTGGGCGGGGTTTTTTATTGAAGACAAGCACGACCGCCCCGCAAGGAACTATCATCCGCCATGCTCAACGCACTCAACGAGATTGAAACCGCCGGACTCGCAGCCCTTGAATCGGTCAATACCGCCGACGAGCTCGAAGCCTGGCGCGTCGCCTACATCGGCACCAAAGGCAAAATCCGCTCCGTCATGCCCATGATGAAGGAGGTCGCCAAAGAGGACAAAGGCGTCGTTGGCAAACGCCTCAACGAGGTCAAGTCCGCCCTCGAATCCGGATTCAAAGCCAAGCAGGCAACGCTGGGGGCAGGCAGTTCATCAAGCACCGGCCCGATGATCGACATGACCGAGCCGGGCATCATCGACACCCATGCCCTTGGACGCGAGCACATCATCACCCGCGTCCGAGGCGAGCTCGTCGAAATCTTCGCCCGCCTCGGGTTTGAAGTCGCCCAAGGCCCAGAGCTCGAAGACGAAACGCACAACTTCGCCAAGCTCAACATCCCCGATGCGCACCCCGCCCGTGATCCCATCGACAACTTCTATGTCGATGATCCGCGCAAGGTCGATACGCCTCGGATGCTGCGATCGCAGACTTCGACCGTGCAGATCCGCACGATGGAAGACGCCGTCGCCAAGGGGTGGGGCCCGCCGATCAAGATCGTCTCACCCGGGCGCGTCTATCGTCCAGACACCGTCGATGCGACCCATAGCTTCATGTTCCACCAGATCGAAGGGCTCTACATCGACCGCAATGTCTCGATGTCCGATCTGATGAGCACGCTCTTGCAGTTTGCCCGCGCATACTTCGGCGAACAAGCCGAGGTACGCCTGCGCCCGAGCTTCTTCCCCTTCACCGAGCCCAGCGCCGAGTTCGACATGATGATCGCCCTCAAACCAGATGAGCCCGCCCAGTGGGTCGAGCTCGGCGGGTGCGGAATGGTCGATCCCAATGTGCTCAAAGCTTGCAACATCGACCCCGAAGAATGGAGCGGGTTCGCCTTCGGGTTCGGCATCGAACGCATCGCAATGGGCAAGTACGCCATCCCTGACATCCGGATGCTCTTCGAGAATGATGTGCGCTTCCTACAACGGGTCTGAGCAAATCCGGCATACCGCCTCGAAAGGGGGATTTCATGGATGAGTACGAAACAAATGCCCAGGAAACGAATGCCACCGAGCAATGGGAACCTGACGAGCTGATGAATCCTCGCCCCAAATGGCCCAAGGTCATTGGGGTGATCAGCATCATCATCGCATCATTCGGGCTCGTCTGTGGCGGCGTCGGGCTCGCAATCGCTCCATTTGCAGGAACGATGGTGGAAGGCATGCTCGATGGCGATCCGATGCCCGACGGACTCAAGATGCACACATTGGACTATGCCATCGGCGGGGCTCGGCTGATCTTTGCAGCGATTCTCCTTATCGCTGGGATTACCTGCGTGATGCATCATCCGATTACTCGAATGCTTCACTTGTTCTATGCCTTGTGCATGATCCCGCTCAATATCGGCAACTACCTCAACGGGATCGCCAAGATGGAATCGCTTCAGGTATGGGCCCAGCAGTATCCCAATAACGACTACGCAAAGTCGCTCGATCCCGCAAACAACCCGATGGCGGGTGGTCAGGGAATAATGATGCTTCTCCTCCTTATCCTCTTCGGCATCGGCATTCCCGCGTTCTATCTCATCTGGTTTGGACTCATCAAAACCAAACCTGAGCAAATCATCGGCGACGAAGAAGGAATCTACTAATCCATCATCCCCATCACCGAGCACATACAAAAACACCCCGGACTATCGGAGTGTTTTTCGTCGAATAAGCAAAGCCTTGTACGCCCTACGGGCAGCCTGCGCTAAAGGCGCTCAGGAAGTCGGAGACATCGAAGAAGTTGAACTGCCCGTCGTCATTGAAGTCAGCCACCGGATCACCCGCCGAGAACGCACTCAGGAAGGCCGACACATCGAAGAAGTTGAGCAGCCCATCGCCGGTCATATCCGCCGGGCAGGCGGTGCCCAGAGTCACCGTCTCGGTGAGCACCGCAGCATTGCCCGAATCCTCGATCGCCACAACCGTCACGGTGTTCTCCCCTTCATCGAGCGGGAGATCAAAGGTGTAGTTGTAGGTGTACCGGTCGTACGGAATCACTTGGTTCGAGACATCGACGAGCGGAAGTGGATCAACACCCTCATCAAGATTGAGGAACATGTGGATCGCCTTGGCGGTGCGATCGTGCAGGTTCACCGTGAACTGCGGGCGATCGTCTTCAAAGGTCATTCCTGCCTGCTCAAGCTCGATCGCAGGAGGCATCCGATCAATATAGATCACCTTGCGGACTTCACGGAAGATCGGTGTCGTCCCCGCATCTCTCCGGCGGAACACAATCACAGAGAGATAGTGATACCCCTCGCTCATCTGCGTCGCATCAATCACCTGACGATACAACCCAAACCCATTGCCCGATCCATACAACGGCGAGTTCACCGTCAGGAAGTTCTCATACCCGCCGATGACCGATGAGGTCGTCGGGATATCGACCGATCCATTACCATTGGAATCGGTGTTGCGCTGATCGAAAGCAAAGAGCGCATTATCGTCGGTATTGGGATCGCCCTCATCGGTCTGCGTCGTCTGCACACGAATCTCGAACGAGTCATCAGTGATGACGGTGATCTCGTTGAGCCGTTGCATAAAGTCAGGGAAGTTGACAGGATCAGGACCGATCGTACCATCGGCACCGATGAACGAAACGACCGCGGTGGGAAGGGCCTCGGCATACACCAGGTATCCCTTGCCATGCTCGACCGCACCCGTTTTGTTGTTGGGAACAACCAGGCTGACTGACCCATTGGCCCCGACGACAATCGTCTCAGGGATCGCGTTGGTCGGATCAATCACCGGATCGGCAGCGTTGCCAGTCATCTCGTGAAGACGCGTGCCCTGGGGATACTGAGTATTGACCGTGACAAAGCGGGCACCCGCGTCAAACCGATCATTGACGGCAACAAGGCAGTTGGCCTGTCCGTTGAAGGCCCGCTCATACACAAGCACATCATCGATGTTCCCGTTGAGCTGGAAATACTGCCCATACCCAACCTGGTTGCGAAGCTGGACCAAAGTCGTAATGGTATCGTCGAGCATCTGGGCAGATGGATCCCAACCAAGCGCTGCCGGGATACCCTCACGCGGGAAAAAACCAGAGGTACGCGGAATCGCACGCCCATTGTGATAGACAATCGCACGCCCGGGACGCATGAGCATATAGGCATGCATCTGGAAACCCTGGCTCCGAGCATTGGGAAGCTGGGGCATCGAGTTGCCATCGCCCCAGGTGCCGTTGTCATGCGAGAACACATGGTTCACACCCATCGAACCATTCACAATCCCATCATCGGCAACATCCAAAGGCCCAGAATCCACACTCGAAGTAATGCTCGACCATGATCCCAACCCGCCGGCATTGAGCAAATCACGCAGCCTCGCAGCACCCTGAATATCAAGCGAGTCGCGGTTGCCAAAAGAATCCCGCCGAATCTGGTTGTTGAGCATGTCAAAGTTGCCAGAAACATTCTCGCCAAAAGAGAACGGCGTAACTTTGTTGCCCGTTGCAGGCGAAACCCGAGTGCGATACACCGCCGAGTCAAAGAATCCATCCCAGAACCAGTTGGGAACATGCTTGTGCGCATCGAGCCGGAACCCATCGACACCTTGGACTTCAACCATCCACTGTGCCCAACGCATCAGCATCCCGGTGGCGTTATCGGTGACAGGATCGCCGTTGAGCGGGGCGTTGACATTATAAGGGTACCGGGTGAAGGATTGCGGGCCTGGGTTGTTGGGCGTCCCAGGGTTGACAAAAACCTCAGGCGAGAGCACTTGGTCAGGATAGAACCGTGCGTTGTTGGCATCGGGCTTATTCCAGATCGTGCCCGCAGGGATATTGAGCGGGTTGCCCTCTTCAACAGGATGGCGGAAGAACTGATGATTGGCTTCTTGTGCGATATCAACCAGCGCCACAAGATCGCCATTGTGCAGATCGTATCGTGCCCCGCCGGGGTTTTCGGATTGGAAATATCCCGATGCGATCCCATTGTGGAAATCCCCCCAATCATCCGTCGGCATCTTATTGCGAGGCGGGTTCTCACGCGGAATCCAAAGCCCGGGATAGCCACCCTGCGCAAGGAAAGCATCAGATTCCGTCCGCCCCCCGTTGTGATTGAAGATCGCGTCGATATACACCTCGGCACCCGCCTGATGGAGCTCATCGACCATTGCCTTGAAGGTCGCCTCTGTGCCATAGGTCGTCCGCTTGCGCGAGGGCGAAAAAGTCAACAACGGCGGCTGACCCAGATCAAACCGATCAAACGGATCGTACCCGGGACTATGAAACGATGCTTTGGACACCGGAGGAAGCCAGACCGCGTCATACCCGGCCAGAAAAAAATCAGGCACCCGACGCTCGATGTCATCCCATTCAGTCTCGAACCACTGGAGATAGTTCTGATTATTTTGGGCCTGGGCCCCCGAAACCCCAATGCCTGCAAGGGCAGTCAGGGCAAGAAGTTGGCAACGGCGAAAGGTGGTGGTGTTCATGGATAAGTCCGGAGGGTTCGGGCGATGATCGAGTACGAATGTCGATTCTGCTGAGCAGTTCTGTCCTTATACGGATTATCGCCTATTATGGATGGATTGTGAACCTACTTTCGTGGGATATTTGAGGATAATTGGCACTTTTTCACCATTTTCTGCTATCGTCCTAGAAGAACCCATCCATCTTTCGTGAATCGGAGATACCTGACATGTCCATTCGTAGAGCACTGATTGCTTCGGCATCCATTCTCCTCACCCTCGCCCCCCAGGTCTGGTCACAGACCGCCGAGGTCATCGGCAACGGGATCGTCCGGTTCGATGCCTCCCACGAGGCCCGGATCAACCGCCGACCTTCGATCGCGATGGTGCGTCAGTTCGAGTCCATCGGCGACATCGTCCCCAGCACCCATCCCCTCGCCCCGACATTCTCCCAGAATGATGAAGGGCGGTTCGTTGCTTCGATCGACATCCCCGCCAACACCAGCCTCTATGGCACCGGGCAGGTCGCCGGGCCTTTGCTGCGAAACGGATTCGTCACCGAGACTTGGAACTTCGACGCCTTTGGATACGGGCTCGATGCCAAAAACCTCTACACCTCCCAGCCTTGGGTGCTCGCTGTCCGCGAAGACGGCACCGCCTTTGGTGTGCTCGCCGATACCACCGAGCGCTGCGAGATTGATCTGCGTGACGGGATCACTTTCCGAGCTGTTGGTTCCGAGTTCCCGGTGATTATCATCGACCGCGACACCCCTCAGCAGGTGATGGAAGGGCTCGCCGAACTCACCGGTACGATCGCCATGCCGCCCCGCTGGGCCGTCGGATATCACCAGTGCCGCTATTCATACAACCCTGATTCGCGGGTGAAGGAAGTCGCTGACGAGTTCCGCAAACGAAAACTCCCCGCCGATGTCATCTGGATGGACATCGACTACATGGATGGCTACCGCGTCTTCACCTTCGACCCCGAGCAGTTCCCCGATCCCAAAGGACTCAACGATTACCTCGATTCGATCGGGTTCTCCAATGTATGGATGATCGACCCGGGCGTGAAGGCAGAAGAAGGCTACTTCGTCTACGACTCGGGTACCCAACACGATGTCTGGACAAAAAAGGCAGACGGATCCGTGTTCTATGGCGAGGTCTGGCCAGGCGTGTGTGTGTTCCCGGACTACCTCAACAAGGATGTCAGAACCTGGTGGGCGGGGCTCTACGAAGAGTTCATGGCATACGACATCGACGGCGTGTGGAACGACATGAACGAACCCGCAGTGTTCAATGTCGAATCCAAGACCATGCCCGAAGATAACATCCACAACGCCGATCCGGCACTCGGCGGACCGGGTAACCACGGACGCTACCACAATGTCTATGGCATGCACATGATCAAAGCCACACGCGAAGGCGTCATGGCAGCCAACCCCGGCAAACGACCATTCGTCCTCTCACGGGCGAACTTCCTCGGCGGACACCGCTACGGCGCAACATGGACCGGCGATAACTCCGCAACATGGGAACACCTCGAAATGTCCATCCCCATGTCGATCAACCTCGGACTCTCAGGCCAAACATTCGCAGGCCCAGACATCGGCGGGTTCGCATACAACGGCGACGGCGAGCTCTTCGCACGATGGATGGGCTTTGGCACACTCTTCCCATTCGCCCGCGGCCACACCGCCAAGGGCAACATCGACAAAGAACCATGGTCATTCACACCCGAGGTCGAAGCGACCTCTCGCCGAGCACTCGAACGCCGATACCGCCTGATGCCCTATATCTACACCCTCTTCTATGACTCATCACAGACCGGCGCAGTCATCGCGATGCCCACCTTCTTCGCTGATCCCACCGACCCGGCGCTGCGCTCCGAAGATGATTCGTTCCTGCTCGGCAGCGATCTGCTCGTCGTATCAAGGGTAACACCAGAATCCGACCGCGCAGTCGTGCTGCCAAAGCCCGTCGATGGCGTGCCATGGGCAAAGTTCGACTTCGAAAGCTTTGATGGCGGCAGAGATTCCAAAGACACCGACCTCCCCGATCTCTACATCCGCCCAGGCGCCATCATCGTCACCGCCCCCGTCACCCAATACTTCGGCGACCGCCCAGACCAACGCGACGAGATCACCCTCTTGGTGCATCTTGATAGCAACGGCGAAGCGATCGGCACACTCTACGAAGATGCTGGCGATGGCATGGAATACATGATGGGCGAATACCTCTTGAGCACCTTCAAAGCAACAAGTGTCAACGGCAAGGTGAGCGTCGAGGTGATCGCTCAAGAAGGCAAAATGACCCCGCCCGAGCGTACCGTCAAGGTCCGAGTGATCGAGTAAGTTCGAGTCCGATGATCATCGTGTCCATCTGGGTGCCACTACTCGCCCGCAGGGCGCAGTAGTGCGGCTTCCATAGACCAAAGACCAAGACACTACTGCGCCCAAGACGGCGAGTAGTGGCACCCCGTCACATACTTGTGGCACCCGCGTGCTGCTCTTCACTCGTCGCCAGTGTCAGAATATTCGTCTGCGTCATTTCGTCGCCAACAAGCTCGCCCTTGATCTGCCCCTCACCCATCACCAGAATCCGATCGGACAGTGCCAAAAGCTCGGGCATCTCGGACGACACCAGCAAGATCGCATCGCCCTCGCTCGCTGCTTGGTTGATGAGCTTGTAGACCTCGGTTTTGGTGCCGATGTCGATGCCTCGGGTTGGTTCGTCGAGCAGCAGCACGCGCGTGCCTTTCATCATCCATCGCGCGATGAGGAGTTTTTGCTGGTTGCCGCCCGAGAGTTCGCCCGGGGTGGTCTCGCGCAGTGAAGCGGTCTTGATCTGAAACTTCTCGACGCGCGACTCGACCGCGTCGAGCTCTTTGTCGAGTGACCGAATCCCCATCGGCTTGGCCAGCCTCGCCATGATCGGCGCAAGGATATTTTCGTCGATTCCGAGGTTGAAAAACAGCCCTTGGTTGCGTCGATCCTCGGGGACATACCCGATCCCCGCGTCGATCGCGCTCTGCGGATGCTTGGCAGGCACGGGCTCGCCATCGACGAGAATCTCGCCCGATGCCAACCGATCGAGCCCAAAGATCGCGTCCATGAGTTCCGAGCGTCCCGCACCGACGAGCCCACCGACGCCGAGGATTTCGCCGGGGTGCAGATCAAAGCTGATGTCCCGAAGCTTGCCCGGCGAGCGAAGATTCCGCACGCTGAGCATGATTTTTTTCGCATCGACCGCAGACGAATCATGCGTCGCGCCCGCATCGGCGAGTGTTTCTTCGATCGCCTCGGCAATCGGGCTCGATGCGTGCTTGGCATCGGGCGTGGTGATGCGCCGCCCGAGCATCTGCTCGACAAGCGTCGGCTCGTCGATATCACGGACAACATTGGTCGCGACAAACCTTCCATCACGAAGCACACTCACCCGATCGCAACAAGTAAAAATCTCGCTCATCCGATGCGAAACATAAATAATCGTCAACCCCATCGCAGCAAGCTCGCGGGTGATGTCCATAAGCACCAACGCCTCCGAAATCGAAAGCGAACTCGTCGGCTCATCAAACACAATCACCTTCGCCTGGGTCTTGCCCGATTCATCCTGATCGAGCGACGCCGCGATCTGACAGATCTGGCGACGCCCCGGCGAGAGATAACCCAAAGGGCGAGTCACATCAATATTGGGATCAAGCTGGTGCACCAACTTCGCTGCCCGCCGTTCCATCTCGGCAAAGTCAACCGTGAACCGTTTCTTGGGCATGTCATGCAACGACAGATTCTCAGCGACTGAAAGATTCGGACACTGCGCGAGCTCTTGATGCACGATCCGGATGCCCGCTTGAAAAGCATCGTCGAGCGAACCCGGGATCAGCTCACGCCCATCGAGGACCACCGTCCCGGTATTCTGCGCATGCAATCCAGCAATCACCTTGCCCAGCGTGGATTTGCCCGCACCATTCTCACCCATCAGCGCATGCACCTCGCCGGGGCGAAACGACACACTGACATCATCGAGCGCTTGGGTGTGCCCGAAGCGTTTGGAGATATTGGTAGCAATCAAAATGGGCGTGTCAGCATCAGACATGGCGGCTCAGATCAATCCTCACCGAGCCAAATCTTCCAGTTCTCGGCAAACTCCTCAGCCGTTTCGGTGGTGACAATATCAAACTCAGCAATCACCATCTCCGAAGCCGGACTCTTGTCAAAGTGGAGCTTATCGACAATCATCTCGACCGATTTCTCGCCCCATCCAAAGTAAGGCTGACCAACAAGCACCTGCACCTGCCCCTTCATCGCATACTCAAGCGGGAGTTCGAGCGGATCCATCGACACGATCTTCGCATTCTCATAAATTCCATCGAGCGCGTTATCCGTATACAAAGGCCACCCGCCAACCAGCGCCCATCCGGTAATATCCGGATTCGCCGTCTGCACCTGCTGCATCTTGGCCGCCGCTTCGGTCGCCGTCTCAGGCATAAACGAATACACCATCGGCGTCTCGATGCCTTCATACTCGCTGGCTTGTTCGAGCACCCCTTCGACGCGCGCCTGAAGATTCGTCGCTGCCGGGTTGCCCGTCAAGACCGCAACCTTGCCCTCGTTGCCCATCACCTTGGCGAGCTGACGCATCACCTCTTTGCCCGCCTCTTTATCATCGACGCCGTAGTACGCCATCCGCCCCGAATCCGGAGCGTCCGAATCAAAGGTGACGACGATCACGCCCTTGTCCACCGCCGCCTTGAGTGCGCTGGTGAGCAGGTTCGCATCGGTGCACGAAATCGCGATGCCATCGACACCCGATGAAACAAGCTGCTCGACATACTGCGCCTGCACCTGCGCATCCTCCATCGGAGGCGTCTGCCAGAGAATCTCCACCGTCGCGCCTTCGAGCTCCTCGCTCAACCGCTCGCCCGCAGCAAACGCGCCATTCTTGGCTGCAAGAAACACCGGATTCGAGTTGCTCTTGGCGATGACACCAATTTTGTAGACAACCTCATCTTGCGCATCATGCTCGCCTTGTGTATCGTGGGCATGGTCCCCGTGGTCATCTTCATGAGCACCGCCAGCCTTCTCAGCGTCCGAGCCGCCAGAACAGCCAACAAGAGCAAGGGCCGACAGAGAAAGCAAGGCGCCAGCAGTGAGCAGTGGGTGGGTCATACGCATGGGAAATCTCCGATTCTGTGCTAGGCCCGTTTGGCCTGGATTCGTTGCTTGGTCTGGTCAATGACAACCGCGACAATAATCGCAGCCCCCATCACAATCTGATTATAACTGGTATCGACCTCGAAGATAATCAGTGTGTTATTGATGAGCTGGATGATAATCGCGCCCAGCACCGCGCCGATCACCGTGCCTCGCCCGCCCATCAGCGATGCACCCCCGATGACCGTCGCAGCGATGACCTGAAGCTCATACGCATTGCCCGCATTGGTCTCGGCCGCCCCGTAATACCCCAGATACGCACACGCCGAGAGCCCGCACAACGCGCCCGTGATCGTATACACAAGCACCTTGACCCGGCCCACCGGGATGCCAGTATACCGGGCCGCAGTCTCGTTGCCACCGATCGCAAAGACACGCCGGCCAAAGACTGTCTTGGCAAGGACAAACCACCCAACGACCGCGGTGAGAATCATGATAATCACCGGCACCGGATACACGCCATAAAACTCGGCCTTGAAAAATCCGGTGGTGAACGAACTCGGAAACCCACTGATCGACTGCGTCGCGAAGAGCTCCTGCGGGATCACCACCGTCAACCCACGAAGCACTGCCATCATCCCCAGCGTAATCACAAACGGATGCACCCCAAGCCCAACACTCATCGCCCCATTGGCCAACCCGCACAGCGTGCCCACCGTCATGCAGACCAGAAGCGCAACAGGCACCGCGATGATCCAGCCCGTATCCGCCGGAAGACTCTGAAGCGCCATGGCGCCCACAATCGCGCTGAGCCCATAAATCGAACCCACCGAAAGATCAATCCCCGCGAGGATAATCACGCCCGTCATCCCCACCGCAATAATCGCAAAGAAGCTCGCATCCTTGGCGATCAGCACCAGGTTTGATTTGTTGAGAAACCGATTGACCTCCTTGACCTCGATCAGCGTGCGCGCACTCGAGTCATATCGTTCGATGTCCTTGGAGCTGTAGTTGCGCACCTCACCATCGAGCACAACGCGATACCCCGCGATCTGCGTTCGCGCAAGCCGATCATGCTCATTACCATCGCGATCAACAAGCTTGACCACCGCATTTTCATCAAGCTCAATCCGTGTCTTCTGCTCGATCGGATCGGTGAACATCCCATAGACCGTCAACAGCCCCATCATCATGATGATGACGAGCACCAATCCGGATTCCTGGTGCCCAAAGAGCGATCCAAGGAAGGATTTGCGCTTCGCGTGTCGAGTTGGTTGGTTGTGTGTGTCAGCCTCAGACTTGCTCACTGTTGAACCCCATGCCTTGCAAGTGTCGAGAATAGCTCAGCCATCAAGTGTGTATTCTACCAGCGCTCGACGCAGAACGCAGAGCTCGCAAGCAGGCGAGTATCAGTCGATCGTTTGGACCTTCTCACTTCGCCTTGGGTTGATCAGATTGATGCTCCGTGAGTCAAGTTGCTCATTATCTGGAAGCGTCTCTCGGCTGATAAAGAACACACGCTGGGGATTTTCCGTAATAAACGCGGCACTTCCATCGGCACGAACAAAGTTGCCCCCCTCATCCCCATGATTATCATCCGTGGCGTATCCGGTCTTGGGATTGAACCCAAAGTCCCTGACCGGATCAGGCTCGGTGCCGCCACCGGGTTGATTGCGCCCCCAATCCCATCCATACCACGCATTGAGGCTGACATCACCCGTATTCGTCTC
Source organism: Phycisphaerales bacterium (assembly GCA_015487555.1). Lineage (GTDB taxonomy): Bacteria > Planctomycetota > Phycisphaerae > Phycisphaerales > UBA1924 > UBA1924. The sequence goes on along the minus strand of WFPK01000095.1, from coordinate 10,736 downwards.
ATCACCCCATAACGGCGGCGAAAACTGGATCGAAGGATCAACCTGCTTGAGACCCGCAATATAAAGATAACTGATATTGTAATGGATCACATCCCGCTCAGTGACCGGAGGCTCAGGAACCTTGTCCGTCTTCGCATCGGCAATGAGCCTGTTGGTTGGGGTTGGGAATCGCTCCCAGTAATAATCCAGCTTGTCACTCGGACAAACCAGAATCTCCAACGCTTCGAGATACCCACGCATCAAAGGTGTATCGCTCCCATTGATGTAGCTCCCCGCGCCGCCTGCGGGGGTACCAACAAAACCGATATCGCCACTGACATTCGGCGGCTCGAGTGTCCCCGTACCATCACCAATTTGAAATGTCGAAAACAAACCCGCCACGCCACCCGAGGTATACTGGTTATCGAGATATTGGGAGTTGGGTTGCGTCGCTGGGAGAACAGGATACCAATCCCGGTTATCATCCGCATAATAAGTAAACGCGACTCCCATCGCGCGCACCTGCGTCAGACACTTGAGTTTCTTGGCCGAACCTTGCGCCTGACTCAAAGCCGGGAGCAAAATCCCGATGAGCAACGCGATGATCGCAATCACCACCAGAAGTTCAATGAGCGTAAACCCAGCATGGAGCCTGCGAGTGTGATACCGTTTCATCTGTGCAATCCTCGACTGGTCTGAGCCAGTGGTGATGGGGGTGGGGTTGGATCGTCCCATCCAATAAAAAACAGGATGTCCCTAGTCTACTGGAGCATGGGTATGCGTGTCAACCGAATCTACTTTCGTGGGCTAAAAACATTTCAATGCGGATTCACGCTTTTCCTGATTCTGGCGATGCTGTCGGGATGTGTGAATCTGGGCAAGATAAACATTCGGACAACCCCCGTCGCCCAGAATCCGCGAATCGTGGAGATCGAACTCACAGGTATCTGTCCGCAAGCGAAGGTTTCAGTCAAAACCAAGCAAGGCACCCGGGCAGAGCTGATCCCCCAGAACCAGCAAACACTTGCTATAAAAGGCGATAGCCGGACCGTGCGAGCAAGAGTTCGACTCGATGCGCATGAGGAATCAACCAACGAACCCCCCGACGAGCTGCAACTCAGCATCCAATGCCCAACCCACCGCGAACGGGTGATTCAACACGCGATTGAGCCCAAAATCTTCGATCAACGCTCCACCCCCGATTGGGCGAAAGGGCTTGTCTGGTATCAGGTATTTCCTGAAAGGTTTCGTGACGGAAACCCGAACAATAACCCAAAAAACTGGGATTTGACCCCAATGCCATGGAATGCACCCTTCGGAGACTCCAGCATCGAGGAAATCGAACGCGCGTGGAACCGTCGGCTTGTCGATCCCCGAAAGTTCCAATATGACCAGAACCGATCCGGAGGCAGCGTCGCCAGCTTGGTCTTCGCCCGGCGCTACGGCGGCGATTTGATCGGAATCTACAACCAACTCGAATCGCTCCGCGATCAGGGATACACCGCAATCTACCTCTGCCCCATTTTCCAATCGCGATCGCTCCACAAATACGACGCAGACGACCATCGCCATATCGACCCCACACTCGGACACCCCGGGCAATACACCGACCCCGGCCCCGGACACACCAGACTCGCACCCAACGAAGACCCCGCAGACGAAACCACCTGGGCATGGACCCTGAGCGATCGGTGGTTTGTCGATGTGTTCTTGCCCAAAGCCAAATCACTGGGCATGCGCGTCGTGCTCGATGGCGTCTGGAACCATGTCGGCACCGATCATTTCGCCTTCGCCGATGTCATGGAACACGGGCAGGACTCACCCTTTGCCGACTGGTTCGACGCCGAGTTCGATGAGCAGGGCAACCTCTTCGCATGGCGAGGCTGGGGCGGGAGCATCAACGGCGACCTGCCCGAGTTCAAACAAACATCCGACGGCGATCTCGTGCCCGGGCCCAAAGCACACATCATGGCGGTGACACGCCGATGGATGGACCCCAACAACGACGGCGATCCATCCGATGGCATCGACGGATGGCGACTTGATGTGGCTGGCGAAATTGGTAAACCATTCTGGAAAGACTGGCGCGAGCAAGTCCGATCGATCAACCCCGAAGCCCTCATCATCGCCGAGATCTGGAGCGACGCCGACACCATGCTCAACGACCAGGCATTCGACGGGCAGATGAACTACCCATTCGCCTATGCCGTCGCCAACTGGCTCAGCATCGGACACGCCAAAGGCGACGCCGTGCTCTGCGCCGATCGCCTGACTTCCGTTTTTCATCACGCGCCCGAGCATGACCTTGTCCAGTTCAACCTGATGACCTCGCACGATACCGAGCGACTGGCCTCGATGATGCACAACGATTTCCAACGCAACTACGACACCGATTCATCCCGCTGGGCCCATGGAACGCGGTACGACCCCGAAACCATCGACCCCGAAGATATGGATCGCGCCCTCTCAGCCATCGCGGTGATGGTCGCCTCGCCGGGCTCACTGATGATCTACAACGGCGATGAGTACGCCCTGCCCGGTGCTGACGATCCAGATAATCGAAGACCAATCCCATGGGCATCGCTCGAAGAAGGAACTGATCCGGATTCGGAATCTCGAATCGCCTTCAACCGAGTCGTCACTGAGCTCCTCAAACTCCGTAGCCAACCCGAAATCGGGGACATCCTGCGATTCGGCGATGCCCAGTTCATCGGGATCGCCCAAGGCCCGCACGCCGGGTCGCTGTTGATCCGCAGGCGGCTCAACAATCAGATGATCGAGTTCCTGATCCCAAGCAAGCCAAACGATGCACGCAGAGAGTCACCTTGGCCAACAAACCAGGCACCCTGGCAGGTCGATCACGAAAGGTCACGAAAGTACAGAGTCGCTCCCGAAGGGCATGTGATTCGCGTTCGGCACCTGGTTGGGCAATAGCCTGTGCCTTGTGCGTAGAGAATCCGCCATTGATTGGGAAAAAAGTCGCTTTTTTGTCCGATATTCCGAATTCTTGAAGAAAGAGGCTACCACTCCGAAAACGGTTTCGCTATTCTGTGTAGTGTTGCATGGAAATGTGCGATGAGAGACAGGCGTACACGCCCGAGAGACAACCACCACAGACGCCGTCATGGCGTCCCAAAACATGGCGTCCCAAAAGACGATGCAAAGCAAAGGGAGATTGATATGAAGATGCGTAGAGCAATCAGCACAGGTGCGATCGCAACGATCGCAGGAATGGCGATCGCACAACCAACAGTCGACGGCGTATTCGATCCGGGCACAGAAGGTTCGTTTTATACCGACCTGATCTGGGTCAACAATGTTCCAACAGGTTTTGGCGACAACCAAGCAGGTGACATGATCGGTGGCGATCTGGGAAATCCAGAAGCAGTCACCACAGGCACCGAAATCCGCATCCCCCTCTCTGCCTTGGGAAATCCAAGCTCATTCCGGATCGCAGGATGGATCAACTCGGGCGATCGCACCTTCCTCTCGAACCAGATCCTTCATGACGGAACACTCCCCGTCGATACCGGAAACATCGGCGGACAGCCAGACTGGGACACCGACGCACGATTCCCAGGAAACGAGTTCGTCACCGTCAATAGCTTCGCTTCAGGCACCCCAGTCATCGACGGAACACTCGATGCAGGCTACGGCGCAGCACACTTCATCCAAACCAACTACACCGGCTTCGGCGACAACGGCGACGCATCCGACCAAGGCGGAGGCGGGTCCGAAATCGACGGACTCTACATCATGGCCGACGCGACAGACCTCTACATCTTCGTCGCAGGAAACATCGAAGCCAACGGAAACGCACTCGACCTCTACATCGACACAGACAATGGCGCAACCGGCGCAAGCTCGCTCGGAACAGGATCTGGCACCGGTGCATACATCATCGACGCCCAATCAGGCATGGTCTTTGATTCCGGATTCGCTCCAAACTATGTCCTGAGCGTCGATTCGGAGTGGGTCGATCCTGACCGCCTCCCACGAGCATACTTCGGAGCCTTCACAGGAAACAACGCTGCGGTCGATCTCCTCGGAACAATCGCCGGATACGGCGCAGCAGGCGCAGGAACACTGACCGGCGGTGATGCAGGCATCTCCGCATCATTGGCAGTCAACAACTCCAACATCGAAGGCGTCGGCGGCTCACCAACAGACCCAACACCAGCAGCACCCGATGCACAATGGGCATACGGATCAGAGCTCAACAACGCCCGCGTGTTCATCGACATCCCAAACAACAACCTCTACCTCTTCATCGCAGGAAACATCCAGGTCAACTACAACAAGTTCGTCCTCTTCTTTGACTCCCAGCCAGGCGGGCAAAATGTCCTCCTCGACAACAATGTCGATATCAGCTTCAACAACCTCAACGGCATGAGCAACATCACCTTCGATTCCGGATTTGAACCAGACTACTGGCTCAACATCAACAACGGCGTCGACGGAGGATCGGGCAACCTCCTCCGCTTTACCGATGCGGCAACCCTGCGCACAAATGGGGCAAACATCGACCCATTCTTCGGCGTCATCACCGACTACGGCTCATACGACGGAGGCGATGTCGCACTCTTCCCCGTCATCCCATTCGATGGCCCACGAATCGACATCCAAGATGGCTCACTCGGAAGCCTCTTCGCCAACTACGGACCACGCCTCTCGGCGGTTGATCCGATGAACCCAATCTCCAACCTCATCAACATTGCCGTCAACAACTCCAATGTTGCAGGTGTCACCGACACAGACGCATCAGGCGCCAGCGCCGTCAACACCGGCATCGAAATCCGCATTGATCTCGATGAGCTCGGATGGGACGGAGTTCAAGACATCCTCGTCTCAGGCTGGATCGCAAACGATGCCTTCAACTACATCTCCAACCAGGTCCTCGGCGGCATCCCAGGCCCAGACAACATCGGACCACGGGATGCCGATGAAGACGGCGTCAATGACCTCGACTTCAACACCATCTCAGGAGACCAGTTCCTGAACCTGACCAACCCAACCATCATCGATGACTGTGCAGCAGACATCAACGCCGATGGGGCGCTCAACTTCTTCGATATCTCAGAGTTCCTCACGCTCTTTAGCGCCATGGACCCACAGGCCGACTTCAACAACGACGGGGCGTTCAACTTCTTCGATATCTCAGAGTTCCTCTCGGCATTCGCTGAAGGATGTCCATAACCTGAAACCAGCTCCCCGGGCATGACACAAAGCAGGTCATCCCGCGGAGTCAAGACAACTCGGGCGTCCGTGTTCAACAGCACGGACGCCTTTTTCAAGCGAAACACTCGCTCGTCCGATAGAATCACACCCTCACCGACCACTCGTTAGGAGATCAACTGTGCAAGCATGGAAGCGTTGGTTCACCCCCCTCGTCTGTTTCATTTCATTCTGTACATTCCAGGCACCTGCCCTCGCCGAGCCAGAAATGGTCCGCCCAGAAACACTGCCTCAGGGCTTTGTGATTGTCGTCACCGATTCCTCAGGAAAAGCCGACAAAGACAACCCGATGTATCTGGCAGGGAGCACCAACGGCTGGAACCCGACCGACCCAGATTGGATGCTCTCAGGGCGATCAGACCTGCGGTGGCAGATCGTGATCGACAAAGACCTCAAAGGCGTAGGGATGCAGTTCAAATTCACACTCGGCGGATGGGATCGCGAAGAACTTGACGCCGACGGCAACGCCATCCCCAACCGATCCCTCCCGCTGGTCGATGTCTCAAAGCTCAAAGAAAACGAAAAGCCGATCATCGAACTCACCGTCATCGACTTCCGCGAACCCGTCTCGCTCGCTGAGCAGGTCCGCGCTTCGGGGTTCTATCACAAACTGATCGTCACAGGCGATGTCTCAAGGCTCGAAGTCCGAGGCGGCGCAGGTGGGGCACAGGCCATGACCCGCGATCTCCAAATCTGGACCCCACCGGGATACAACGACCCAGAGAACGCAAACAAAACCTACCCAGTGCTCTACATGTTCGATGGGCAAAACATCTTTGAACAACTCCCAGGCGTCCCCGGCGAGTGGGGAGCCGACGAAACCGCAACCAAGCTCGTCGAATCCGGCAAGGTCGAGCCGATGATTATCGTGGGCATCCCACACGCAGGCGAGTATCGCCTGAGCGAGTACCTCCCCTTCGGCTCATACAAAGGCGTCAAGCCCGACGCCGAGGCGACCATGCAATGGGTCCGCCGTGAAATTATGCCTCGTGTCGAACGGGCATTCCGTGTCAAGACAGACCGGGCATCGACATCCATCGGCGGCGCTTCACTCGGCGGAGCCATCGCCCTCTACGCATCAACCGCCCACGCAGACCGCTTCGCCAACGCCATCATCGAGAGCCTCCCCATGATGGATGACGAGGGGCACGCGACGATGACCTACCTCTCTTCGGTCAAGCGCTGGCCCGACAAAGTGTTCATCGGAATGGGCGGCCAAGAGGTCGGCAATGATCCCGCAGACGACGAACTCAACAAAAAATACATCCAATGGGCCCAGGTAATCGATCTTGGGCTCGGCGCTTCGGGGCTCGATGCAGACCAACGCATGTTGCTCATTGACCCAGAAGCCAATCACAACGAAATCGCCTGGAACAAACGCTTCGAACAAGCACTGCTCTTCCTCTATGCCAAGTGATCCAATTTTCATCGGGCAACTTTGCACCAAGACCAGACAATCAGGCCGATGTATACCCAGACCATCACCGGAGGTTGAGTATGCAAATGTCTCAGAGTATGTCCCTATTTGTGCGCACAGCAGCACTCATCGCTGCATTGGGCATGATCGCCGTGTCTGGGTGTGTGATTGAACGAAATCAGCCCCGCGCTGATCGGATCGAGGATGCAACATTGACCCAGAGCGCCTTCGGGCTCTGGGTGACGCGATGGGACTACCAAAAACAGGACGACATCCGCCAGATCATCCACAACGCCGCGGCCATGGGCATCACGGACCTCTACTGGCAGGTGCGCGGGCAGGGCGACGCCTACTACCGATCAAACAACGAGCCCTGGGGCGAAGAGCTCACCCGCCCCCGAGGCGAGCAGAAAAAAAATCAGCAGCATCGAACCCGCTCGCTCGATCCAGGATTCGATCCTCTGCAATTGGCGATCAACGAGGCACACGCCCAGGGCATACGCTTGCACGCCTGGATCAATGTGATGCCACTCTGGAGAGGCAAGACCCCACCGATCGACCAGGCACACCCCTTCTATACACATCCCCAATGGAGACTCACCGACGAGACCGGTCAGCCCCAGCCTCTGGGCACCGGGTATGTCGTCGTCAATCCGGTGCTCGATGCCGTCCAGGACCACATTGTCGCCATCGTGCGCGATCTCGCCACCCGATACAATATCGACGGCGTCCACCTCGACTACATCCGATTCCTCACCGATGAACTCGCCAAAGAAAAACTCTACCCCGGCGATGCCCAAAGCCTCTCGCTCTATGCCCGGATGGTCGGCGATCGGGCCACACCCGGGCACCTCAACCGAACCAAATATCGTGCATGGATCCGCAGCCGAATCACCACCCTCGTCAAACGCATCGGAGAAGAATCACTCAAAGGGCATCCCAACATCCGCTACTCCGCAGCCGTCTGGCGCCGCCCAGACCTGGCCAAAGATCAATATCTCCAAGACGCAACCCGCTGGGTCAACGAAGGGATCATCGACGAGATCATGCCCATGATCTACACCAACAAGGACACCCAGTTCGAGGATGATCTCCAAGCCTGGTATAACGCGGTCGATCGCAAGCGCGTCCTCGCCGGGATCGGGGTCTACAAGCACGATTCGGCTGGGCAGACCTTGTCGCAGGTAACACTCGGGCATCCGCGACGATTCGTGCTCTTTGCGTATTCCTCGATCTTCGAGTCCTCGAATCCAGATCAAGACAAAGCTCCCGATGCGATGCGCCTGCGGGCGATGCAGCGTGATGCGCTGACCCAGTTCATCGACCGGATCGGCGGGTAAGATGCTTTCGCTCGGAATCGACATCGGAGGTTCAAGCGTCAAAGTCTGCCTGCTCGCCGACAAACAAACCCACACCGCACGCAGCAGCGACTACGCCGATCCATCGCGCGAAGTTTTGATCGACGCAATCCGCAAAGCCATCCTGCGCCTACCACCCCTCATCGGGCCAAGCACACCCATCGGGCTCTGCCTCCCGGGAAAGCGAGCAAGTGACGGGTACTCGATCGAGCGGGCTGTGAACCTGCCCTGTCTCGATGCCTGGCGATTCGATGCGCTCCTCGCGCAGGTGTTCGGGTTTGCACCCGAAACATACGCCGTGCTCAGCGATGTGCAGGCGGCCGGGGAAGACTTCATCCGTGCGCACAAGTGCTGCGATCGAACCGCCGTCATCGCCATCGGCACCGGCGTCGGGTTGGCGGTATTCGATGATGGAGAAGCCATCGGGATTGGGAGCCGAGGGATCGGGCATCTGGGAATGATCGACATAGGCCAGCTCGGCGAGCATGACGCCTTGGCGCCCGATGGAGCAAAGAACACACTCGAATCCTACATCGGTGCACGGGCGATCGAGGCAAAGTTTCCAGCTGTCCAATCGACCCAACTGCCCGAAAAAATTCGTACCCTGCCGATGGACGACCCGACGATGGCTGCGATTGTGCGCATGATCCGGGTTGTCCATGCGATCTATGTGCCCAAACAGATCGTCCTGATGGGCGGCATCGGGATCGCCCTCAAACCACTTCAAAACAAGATTCAAACACTTGTCTGCGATGGATTGACAAGCATGGCCAACCCACACTGGCAGCTGATGTGCGCGGACTCGGCATATCACGCTGCCCGAGGCGCAGCACGCTTTGTCTCCTGATCTGGACGATTGCCAAGCATGCAGATGCCGGTGGTGAGCAGCACACCGATCGTGAGTTTCCAGGTAAAATGAATCGAGTAGAAGTACTCGATCTGAGCGCTATGCAGAAAATCAAACCGTGCATAGACAAAACCCTGCGTCGCGATCATCCACACAAACCCCGCGATGAGCGCAGCGATCACCGAACGCGTTGAACCACGCCTGGTAAAGAGGGCAGTAAAAAACACACCAATCAACCCCGCGTAGGCGATGCCCATGACGCCCAGCGCAAAGTTGATGAGTGTTTCGTTGTTGCTCGATTTCCAGAAGATGCAGACAATCGCAAAGAGCCCAAGGATAATCCCCCATCCAACAACCGCCAATCGTCCCACAAATACGAAATGCTGTTCATGGACATCCTTATTCCTTGCGATGACGACCGGGCGATACAGATCTGCAATGAATGCTGCCCCCATCGCATTGATTGCGCTATTGAGACTCGACAAACCAGCTGCAAACAATCCCGCCATCATCAATCCCCGCACGCCCGGCGGAATCTGCGTCATGATATAGTGCAAAAAAACCTTGACTGTATCACCTGTAGGCGCATCGGCCCCCAGGCTTGTAAGCTCGGGACGCTGATAAACGATCCAAAGCAACAGGCCAACGAGCAGGAAAATCGCAACAGTGGGGATGGCCAGCAGGATGCCAGCGATGATCGACCGAGCGCCAGCCTTGGCGGACTTACAGGTAAGCATCCGCTGGGCGAGGTCCTGATCCGTGCCATACGAACCGATCCCCAAGAGTGTGAATCCGATGATGACCGCCGGGAGGGAGAAACTCTGGCGCGGATCAAGCGAGAGATCAAAGAGTGTGAGCTTCGACCCCCCATCCACACCTCCAGTCCGAAGCTGATGAATCACCTCAGAGAACGGCACATTGATCGAGTGGACAATGAGCACGATCGCAACAAGGGCAGCCCCGATCAAAATCCCAAACTGGAGAACATCCGACCAGATCACCGAGCTGATCCCCCCTGCGAGCGTGTAGAGAATGCCGACGATCGTGAGGATGGTGATGGCGATGATGAGATTCGATGGGTCGGTTCCTTTATCGAGCCCAAAGATCAGGATCGACGCGGGAATCGCCCCCGCATAGATGCGAGCGCCCGATGCGAGCACCCGCCCGATCATAAAAGTAATGCTCGCTGCCTTGCGCGACGAGGACCCAAACCGGGTTTCGAGCAGCTCATAGATCGACGCGCTGCGCGATTGATAAAAGGCGGGGAGAAAAACAAAGGCGATGACAATCGCTGCGAGAATCATCCCGATGTTGGTCGCCAGGTAAGTCAGATCACCGAGGTAGGCGCTCTCGGGAACGCTGATAAAAGTAACAGCCGAGAGCGAAGTCGCCACGATCGAAATGGCAACCGCCCAGGGGGGCATCCGTCGGCCGCCAAGAAAATAGTCCTCAGTGGTCCTCGGACCCTTGCGAGCAAAAAAATACCCCGTGACAGCAAGCGTAAGAAAGTAACCCACAAGAACAACCCAGTCCGCCCCGGTGAATCCCGAGTTGGGCGATGGCGTAGGCACAGGCTGGGCAAGAACAATCGCCATACCCCATTTTCGGATATCCGCTTGGGTTCTGGTCACAATGGCAGATGACTTTGGGCAGATTCAGGCTATACTCATACCCCCACCTGGAGCGGTGGCAGAGCGGTTGAATGCGCTGGATTCGAAATCCAGTATGGCCTTCGGGTCATCGGGGGTTCGAATCCCCCCTGCTCCGTTGAACCGCGTTCTTGTTGAAAGAACGCGGTTTTTTCGTGGAAAATTGGGGGTGAGTTCCAGATGAGTTCCAAATAGGGCGTTTTTCTTACCTCGGAGGGAGTTCCAAAATGTTCTCCGCAGACCATGATATG
>WFPK01000094.1 GCA_015487555.1 Phycisphaerales bacterium | reverse complement strand
GCGGCGTTTTGGAGGGCTACTCGTTCGACCTTGGTGGGGACGATGACGCCCATTTTTACGAGGTCGCCGTATTCGTGGGTGAGGGCGTTGTAGCCGAAGGTGTTGTCGTCGGATTCTTCGACTTTGTTTGCGATGACCGAGCCGTCGAGGCCGCAGTTTTTGGCGATTTGTTTGACGGGAGCGGTCACTGCTCGGCTCACGATGTCGATGCCGATGCGTTCGTCGCCCGAGGCCTTCTTACGAAGACCGACGAGTGCTCGGCGGGCGCGGAGGACGGCGGTGCCGCCGCCGGGGAGGATGCCTTCTTCGACTGCTGCTCGGCAGGCGTGGAGTGCGTCTTCGACGCGTGCTTTCTTCTCGGTCATTTCGACTTCGGTTGCTGCGCCGACATTGACCTGGGCTACGCCGCCGGCGAGTTTGGCGAGGCGTTCTTCGAGTTTCTCACGGTCGTAGTCGGAGGTCGAGGCTTCGATCTGGTGGCGGATCATTTCGATTCGGCCTTGGATGTCAGCGGATTTGCCTGCGCCTTCGACGATGATGGTGTTGTCCTTGGAGACGGTGATCTTCTTGGCTCGGCCGAGATCGGAGAGTTCGAGTTTTTCGACATCGATTCCGAGTTCGTCCATGATCGCGGTGCCGCCGGTGAGGACGGCGATATCTTCGAGCATTTCCTTTCGGCGATCGCCAAAGCCCGGGGCTTTGACGGCGGTGATTTTCAGGGTGCCTCGGAGTTTGTTGATAACGAGGGTTGCGAGTGCTTCAGAGTCGATATCCTCGGCGATGATGAGGAGTTGGGAGCCGGACTCGGCGACCTTGCCGAGGATTGGGAGGATGTCCTTGGCGTTTGAGATTTTCTTCTCGTGGATGAGGATGTATGGTTTATCGAGGACGGCTTCCATTGTTGCCGGGTCGGTGACGAAGTGTGGGGAGAGGTATCCCTTGTCGAACTGCATGCCTTCGACGAGCTCGACTTCGGTGGTGAGCGATTGCCCTTCTTCGACGGTGATGACGCCATCTTTGCCGACCTTGTCCATCGCGGTGGCGATGATCTTGCCGATTTCAGCGTCCTGGTTTGCGCTGCATGTACCGACCTGTGCGATCTCTTTGGAGTTGACGATCGGCTTGGACATGGTGTGGAGTTCTTCGATCAGGGCATCGATGGCCTTGTCGATTCCTCGTTTGATCTGATTTGGGTTTGCGCCCGAGGTGATGTTTTTGAGGCCTTCGGTGAAGATTGATTCGGCGTAGATGGTTGCGGTGGTTGTGCCGTCGCCTGCTTCGCGGGAGGCTTTGCTCGCGACTTCCTTGACCATTTGCGCGCCCATGTTTTCGTATGGATCGTCGAGGGTGATTTCCTTGGCGACGGTGACGCCGTCTTTGGTGACGGTTGGTGAGCCGAAGGATTTTTCGAGGATGACGACTCGGCCTGATGGGCCGAGTGTGACTTTGACGGCGTTGGCGAGTTTCTGAACGCCCTTGAGGATTCGTTCGCGTGCGTCGGTGTTGAATGCGATTTGTTTAGCTGCCATTTTTTTGGCTCCTTTGTTTTATGGTGGCCCGGCTCGCCGAGCCGGGGATTTTGTTTTGATATTCATGAAGACCCGGCTCGGCGAGCCGGGCCACCTTGCTTCTTACTTTGTTTACAGGCCGATGCGGATGTATGCGATTCGGTCTGCTTCGATGATGTATACGCTCTTGCCATCGGTGACTTTGACGAGTTTGTCGGTCTCTTCGGGGATGAGCATTGCTGAGGTGATGGTGAGGATGGATGTCGATTCGCACATGCCGGTGATGGCGAAGTGTGCGTTTCGTTCGCCGTTGAGTTCGGTGAGGGCTTGTCGGAGTTGGGAGTGGTTCATGTATCTATCTTTCTCTGAATCTTGGCGACATCTTTCAATATGACCTGGCACCGTTGATACATTCTGGATTCGATGCGTTCCTTTTGGAGGCGTTGTTTTTCGTTGCGAGACTTGAAGGCTCGCACCTTGAACAACATGGCCTCTAACTCTGCAAGCACTTTGTCCGAACTGACCATATTCCTGTCGAGGATCGTGAACTGTGTATCGAGTTTGTTGAGTCGATACGATTCGCGGTCTGGAAGGAACAAGGCCATCGCGTACTCCTGTGAAGACCCGGCTCGGCGAGCCGGGCCACCGGGGATTATTCGATGATGGCGAGGACATCGGCGGCGTTGATGATGAGGTAGTCTTGGCCATCGAGTTTGATGTCGGTGCCGCCCCACTTGCTCAGGATGATGCGATCGCCGGCTTTGACATCCAAGGGAACTCTTTCGCCGGCGTCGTTGAGGGTGCCGTCGCCGACAGCGAGCACGGTGGCGAACTGGGGCTTCTCGGTGTTTGAGGATTCGGGGATGTAGATGCCGGCACTGGTAACGGATTCGACTTCGTCACGCTCGACGAGGATTTTGTCGTGGAGGGGACGGATTGCGACTCTTGATTTTGTTTTGGTGGCCATGGTTTTTTCTCCAGTGATTAGGGATTTGGGATTAGGCATTAGCCGAGACCAATGCGTTGGGTTCATGTAAAACGATTATGGGTTGGCTCCGGGCCAACGGTTTTGGTAATGGCGGCTCATACATCGGCGGAGGACTTCGAGCAATGACTCGATCTCACGCTGGGCATGGGGACGATCGACGACGGCGAAAGCGCCCGATCGCAAAGCAGCGTTCATCTCGCGGGCGTCGTCTCGCGCGGTTTTTTTGCGTTTGATAACAATGGTTGGGGGCGGTGAGGCGAGCCGGGCGAGGAGGTTGAGGATCCGGGTGCCAGCTTCCTCGGGCTCGATCGAGCAGTCGTCGAGAGGAAGGGCCAGATCGACAACCGCGATGTGGATGGGGTTGGATTCGATGACGCGCTGGGCAGCGTTGGCAGAGGAAGCAATGTGGGATTTGATGCCCATTGGGTAGAGGATCATGGGGAGCCGATCGACCCAGGGGGTATCCTGCCAGCCTGCATAGGAAAGCAGGAGATTGAGCCGACCTGTGGGCGTCAAAGCTTGATCGTCATCGGGATGGGTGGGTTGGAGCACCATAATGTGCCCTATGCATGGCAAAGGGCGTGCCGATCTGAAGGTGGTTTTTGAGGCAGAATTGGGGCAATGAAGGGGTGCGATGGTGTCAGGAGAGGGATATCCGGGCAACAAGGGTGCCGATTTGGCAGGGCGAGGGCCTTGGACGGGGTGATGATCTTCGGATGTGGGGATGCGCAGGAAGAATCTGGGCTTTACAATATGGAGTGGATCGAAGGAGTGACTCAAGGAGTGATTGATGAACGGAATGCTGAGTGTGGGTATGGCGTTGTTCTTTGGATGTGCGATGGGGTCTTGTGAGCCGGTGCAGGTTGATGCGCCCAAACGGGTGTTTGTGTCGTCTTTTGAGCGTGTGGAGGATTTCTCGGGTTTTTACATCACGGCTCAGGGTCATTTGGGGACATCGTTTCATGAGCAGAGCGAGGAGGTGGTTCGGAGCGGCCGATTTTCGCACAAGGCATGGTTTGATGGGGCCAATCCGGATTCGACGCCAATGGTCAACAACAACCATCGCGGGTACCCAACGGTTCAGTTGTACAAAACGGCTGGGGGGTCGTTCGAGTCGCCTTGCCTGGTGACGCTGTGGGTGTGGCTTGATGTTGAGTTGCAGGGCGACCCATCGGGAGGGGAGGATGATTGGTTCAGCTTTGCGACTTTTACGGATGATGAATCGGACCGGTGGAGCCGCACGGTGCTGGTGAACCTGAGCCATGATGGGTTTGTGCATCTTCAGCACACGGCTGGGCAGGGGAGGCAGGAGTATGTCTATCAGACCACGACGACGAAGTTCCCGATGAGGCAGTGGGTCGAGCTCAAGATGTATCTGGACTTTGGGGACAATGGGTATGCCAAGGTATGGCAAGATGGCGAGCTGGTTGCCCATGCGGCTGTCGGGAATATCTCGAATCGGCTCGCGCAGGCGCACTTCGGGCTTTATAGCCCGCCTTGGATGGAGTCTGGCGTGGTGTATAATGACGATCTCAGAATCGAGATGGTTGACGGGGAAGAGAGCGTTGGGTTGGATCAGGACTGAGAACCCGATCCCTGATATACTCCTGACATGGAAATCGCGATTGGTGTATTGGGTCTTTTGACGCTTGGGTTTGGGGCGTGGGTTTTTGTGCTGATTCGGGCCCAGGGCGGCTTGCACGATCGGGTGCGCGAAGCGGACAGCGCCCGCGAGGTGCTCGAAGCGACGAACGGTCGGCTCAGCGAAGAGGCCCGGCGAGTTCGGGAGGAACTCGAAGATGCCAAGGCCAAGGCAGAGGAATCATCGAGCCGGGTGGTCACACTCTCGGTGGAAATCGCGGAGATCAAGGAGCGATTGAGTGGGGCTCAGAAGCGGTATCTGGATTTGGTCAATGATGAGAGGCGATTGACGGAGCAGTTTGAAGCCATCGGCGGGAAGTCGCTTCGGGCCAATCAGGAGGCGTTGTCGAAGTTCTTGAGCGAGCGATTGAAAGATGCGGATTCGCTCTCGCAGAAGGAACTCGATGAGCGGAAGGTGGCGATTGAGTCGTTGGTCAAGCCGATCCGCGAGACGCTGGCGAAAACGCATGAGCAGATTGTGCAGCTCGATGAGCGGGTGAAGGCTTCGGGGGACTCGAACACCTCGTTGCGCGAAGAAACGGCGAGGCTGACCAAGGCGTTGTCGCGGCCTGAGATTCGAGGGCAATATGGAGAGATTCAGTTGCGCCGAGTCGCGGAACTCGCGGGGATGACAGGGTATTGTGATTTTACCGAACAGGTCTCGGTGCGTGATGAGGACGGGCAGTTGCAAAGGCCTGACATGATCGTGACGCTGCCCAATGAGCGGATTATTGTGGTGGATGCCAAGGCCAATATCAATGCGTACATCGAAGCGGTGAATGCGACGAGTGATGATGAGCGCGAGATGCAGATGGATCGGTTTGCTCGGCATATGACCGAGCAGGTGAAGAAGCTGGCGGATAAGAAGTATTGGTCGCTCTTTGATGGGAACTCGGCGGAGTTTGTGGTGATGTTTGTGCCTGGGGATCATTTTATTGATGCAGCGTTGGCACGGAATCCGGATTTGCTCGACATCGCGGCGCAGCAGGGTGTGATTATGGCGTCGCCGAGCACTTTGATTGGGTTGTTGCGGGCGGTGCATGTGGGTTGGCGTGAGCATGCGTTGACCGAGCAGGCCCAGGAGTTATTCCAGCTTGGCAAGGAGTTGCACGATCGGGCCGCGACGGCGTTTGAGCATGCGGGCAAGCTGGGGGATTCGATCCGGCAATCGGTCGAGCGGTATAACAAGTTGGTGGGGTCGATTGATTCTCGGATGATGCCGACGCTCAAGAAGTTTGAGGATGCGGGGGCCAAGAGTGGGAAGACGCTTGTCGAGCCCAAGCGCGTGGAGGGGGAGGCAAGGTTGCTTTCGGGGGGTGATGAGGGGGAGTAGAGAAGAGAAGCAAGAGGTATGCGGAGGACGCGGAGGTTTCGCAGAGGCGCAGAGAAGAGCACTGCTTGGCGGGGACGGTCAGGCAGTGGCACCCGGAGAGGAATAGAGGCGCACGAAAGTTGATTCCCAGTGGAATTCAAGTGCGGACTCTTGAATTTGAGGTGACTTTTTGATGCGTGGCGGAAACAATCTGTGTCAGTCTGCTGCTCTCTTGGTGTGTGTCTGCGAGGGCGCATTGACTGGGATTGGAGTGTGCCATGAAAACTGTTGCCTGTTCGTATGACTTGAGTGCGTTGATTGATGCGGTGAACCCGGGGGCTTTGTATCGCTCAGCAATTGAAGAGGTGGCCGAGTCGGTCTCTGCGGTGATTGAAGCCAACAAGGCATATCAGCGAGCACGGGTGTTTGAGCGGCTTTTGATTCCGGATCGGGTGATTCGATTTCGGGTGGAGTGGGTCAACGATCAAGGCGGCGTCGAGGTGAACTTTGGGTGGCGGATCGAGCATACCAATGTGCTTGGACCTTACAAAGGTGGGCTGCGGTTTCATCCCAGTGTGACCGAGGATACGCTGCACTTCCTTGCCTACGAACAGTGCTTCAAGAATGCGCTGACCGGGCAGCCCATCGGTGGCGGCAAAGGGGGATCGAACTTTGATCCCAAAGGCAAGAGCGACAACGAAGTGATGCGGTTCTGCCAGGCGTTTATGCGTGAGCTCTATCGGCATATTGGGCCCAGCGTTGATGTGCCCGCGGGGGATATTGGTGTGGGTGGACGCGAGATTGGGTTCCTCTATGGGCAGTATATGAAGATCACCAAGGAGCGTGATGGGGTGCTCACGGGCAAGCCTCTGGGGCTCGGTGGGCTGCTCGGGCGGACTCAGGCGACGGGATATGGGACGGTGGCCTTTGCCCAAGCAATGCTCAGACACAGCGGTGATTCGATCGAAGGCAAGCGGGTGATGATTTCCGGATCGGGCAATGTGGCGCTCTACGCTGCGGAGCTGGCGATGGAAAAGGGGGCGCATGTCGTGACGATGTCGGACTCAGGTGGTTCGATCAGCTTCGACAAAGGCATGACCCGTGAGCAACTCGAAGAGTTGATCGAGTTCAAAGAGGTACAACGAGGGCGACTCAAGGATTGGTCGGGCGCAGGAGCAAACTATCATCCCGAAGCTCGCCCGTGGTCATTGGTTGATGCGGATGTTGCCCTGCCTTGCGCAACGCAGCATGAGGTCGAACGAGATGATGCAGCTGCGATGGTTGATCGCGGCGTGTGCGTCGTTGCCGAGGGGGCGAACATGCCTTGCACACATCAGGCGCGCAGCGTGTTCCATGAGAAAGGTGTGCTCTTTGGGCCCGGCAAGGCTGCCAATGCTGGTGGCGTGGCGAGTTCGTGCTTCGAGATGTCACAGAACGCATCGCACAGCACATGGACCAAAGAGCACTCGCTCGACAGGCTCACCAGCGTGATGATGGACATCCATGAACAGTGCGTCGCCAATGCGCCCACGACCAATGGAGTGGTTGATTATGGCGTCGGCGCCGATCGCGGCGGGTTTATCAAGCTCGCCGATGCGATTGTAGCGATGGGTGTGTGATCGTTAGAAATGAATGTGTCTGGAACCCCCGTGCCTTTGGGTGCGGGGGTTTTTCGTGGGGAGAAGCAAGAGGAACGCAGAGGACGCGAAGATCACGAAGAGGTGCAGAGAAGAAAGATAAGGGAGAAAAAAGATCAAGCGGAAGTATTTGAAAGATCAAGCGGGCGGCCTTGATAGGTGGCTTGCCAATCGACCATGAAGTTCAGTTCTGGATGATCTTTGAGTGTTGAGATGATGCGTGCGACTTGTTTGTCGCTGAAAGCTTGATGATAACGGACTTCGATCTTGTTTGGCGCGAGCATGGCGGCCATCGCGTTGCCTTTGTAGTTATCCTCGTAGAAGATGAATTCTGCTTTCTGGTTCCGGTGCTCTTGTTTCACAGAGAAGATGATCGCGCCATGTGCATTGAAGATCATCTTCGCTGAGAAGTACTGCTGAGTGAGGAGCGGCTTAATGAAACCTGTGCCTCGAATAAACACTCAAATCTATGCCGGGTCGGGGAGGGTGTCGGTGGGGAGGTCGGGTTCGGCGTCTGGAGCAGGCTCTGGTTTGGAATCCGGTGCGGGAGCTGATGGGCCTGAGCCTAAGAGGTCGGCGACGGTAGAGCGTTGGAGGGATTCGCCTCGCATGAGTTTGTGGACTTCGTCAGCCGTCAGGTTTTCATACTTGAGCAGGGCCTGGGCGACGGCTTCGACTTTTTCCCAGTTCTCCAAAAGCAGTTTCTCAGCTTCGGCGTAGGCCTCGTCGACGATTCGGCGGGTTTCTTCGTCGATGACCCTTGCGGTGTCTTCGGAGTAGTCTTTTTCGGGGATGAACGATTCGCGGGTGTCTTCGCCTGCGTAGTTGACGAACCCAAGCTTGGCGCTCATGCCCCATTCGAGGATCATGGCGCGGGCGAGCGAAGTTGCTTGGCGGATGTCACTCGATGCGCCTGATGAGACATCGTTCATTGCTTTGGCCTCGGCGATGCGCCCGCCACAGACGACGCGGAGGGTTGCGTGGATCCATTTGAGCGAGTAGCCCATACGGTCTTTTTCGGGCAGTGAGAAGGTGGCGCCCCCGGAGTTTCCTCGGGGGATGATGGTGACTTTGTGCAATGGATCTGCATCGGGGAGCAGGGCCTGCAAGACGGCGTGCCCGGCTTCGTGGTAAGCGACGAGTTTGTTTTCTTCTTTTTCACGAACACGAGATTTGTTGGCGCGTCCGAACTTGACCTTGTCACGGGCTTCTTCCAAATCTTCGTGCTCGATGAACTCTTTGTCGAGCATGGTGGCCGAGATCGCAGCTTCGTTGATGATGGCAGCGAGGTCGGCACCACTGAACATGGGTGTGCCTCGGGCGATTTTTTCCATGTCTACATTTGGGCCGAGTTTGACCTTTTTGGCGTGGACATTGAGGATTTCGAGTCGTCCGGCGACATCGGGAAGCGGGACCTGGATCTGGCGGTCGAATCGACCCGGGCGGATAAGCGCAGGGTCGAGGACATCTGGGCGGTTGGTTGCCGCGATGACGATGACGCCATCGCCCGAGCCAAAGCCGTCCATTTCGACGAGGATGGCGTTGAGTGTTTGTTCTCGTTCGTCGTTTCCTCCGCCTGAGAATCCGCCACCACGACGGCGCCCGATGGCGTCAATTTCATCGAGGAAGATGATGCAAGGGGAGGAATCTTTGGCCTGTTTGAAGAGATCGCGGACGCGCGAAGCGCCCACGCCGACGAACATTTCGACAAAGTCCGAGCCTGAGATACTAAAGAACGGGACATCGGCTTCGCCTGCGATGGCTTTGGCGAGGAGGGTCTTGCCGCACCCGGGTTGACCACTGAGGAGCACGCCTCGGGGGATTCGCCCGCCGAGCCTTGTGAACTTCTTTGGGTTTTTGAGGAACTCGATGATCTCGGTGACTTCGGTTTTTGCTTCTTCGATGCCGGCGACATCTTTGAAGGTGATGCCGGTCATTTCTTTGGTCATGGTTTTGTGTCGAGACTTGCCGAAGGACCCGATCATGCCCCCGCCGCCGCCGGCTGCTTTCATGCCTCGGGCGAGGAAGAACCAGATGAGGGCGATGATGAGGATGAGTGGGCCAAAGGCGAAGAGAAAGTTGACCCATCCCGATGGGGGCGGGGACTTGAAGTTGCCTGCGGTGAGCTCGTCGAGTTTCTTGGCGTAGAGCTCTTTGGTTCCTGAGTTGATGGGGACGATGAGCTTTGTGGGTTTGTCGCCTGAGACATCGGCTTGGATTTCGATGGCGGTGATGCCATTTTCGCGGAGGACGATGGAGTCTTCTTTGATGTTGCCATCGGTGTAGGAGCTGGCGAGCTGGGCGAAGGTGATTTCTTGCCCTTTGTCTGAGCTTGAGAGGAACATGACGAGCATGAGCACGAGGAGCATGATGGCGAAGAACCCGAACATGCCTTTGCCTTGGGGCTTGACGGGTGGGGGCGTGGGTCTGTTGCCCTTTGGATCGCTGGGCGCGTTTCGCTCGTCGGATTTTCTGGTTGGTTTCTCTTTATTTTCAGGCATATGGGGTTGGTTTCTTCATGGTTGACTCTGACGCAGCCTGCTCTTTTTTTTACATCTGCGTGATTTGGTGCGAGTCATGGTTCTGTGCCGGTTCTGTGTTGGTTCTGTGTTTATCTTCGTCGCTGTCTTTGCTTCTGTCTTCCTTCGCCTGGGCCTGAGCCTCTGTCTTCGCCTCTGTATATCGGCTTTGCGGGGACGAGTATTTCATCCCAGTTGCTATTGGGAGCCCATGTCGGCAATGGTAGGACCGCCGGGATCAGTACGCCGCGATGGGCATGGAGGATCGATCGATGGGGAAATGGGCCCCCAAACGGGTCAAAACGGGCGTTGCGCTACCATTTTTCCTGCATCTGGGAGATGACATCGTGGGCAAGCTCTTCGATGGCGGTGCGCTGCCCGAGTTCGAGTCGGTCGGCGACATTCCGGCTCGGCGAGAAAACAGCGGAGGCGGAATAACGGTCGCGGGCGACGATAATTTCGCCCGAGCGGTTGTCTCGCCATTCAAACCGGATGGTGATGCGGGTGGCCTGTTCCTGGACGAGCCCCGTCTGGGGGTCGTCGGAGAGGACGGAGAGGGAGGTGTCGGTGATGACGCCGACGAGGGTGGTGTCGGCGCGGTCGGTAGGCGCGATGTGCCAGGGGGTTCTTCTTTGGAGTTCTTTGATGAGTGATTCGGTGAGCTGGACTTCGATGCCTCGGGATGTGGTTTCGTTTTTGAAGATGGGGATGGCGACGGATTGGATGGATTCATCGAAGGTGGAGGAAAAGGAATAGCCTTGGGATGGATCGGAAGCGCAGCTGACGAGTGTCATGCTTGTGCAAATGGCGATCAGCAAGGGACGGATGGGCAGGGCGGGGATCATCACGAATCGGAATCCTCTGGAGTAGGCTCGGCGGGTCCGGCGGGTTCAGGCTCGGGTGCTTCTTCGAGGGTGAGCCAGCCTTGGTCGATCATGATGCCAATGGCTTCATCGGCTGCATCGGTGGCAGGGTGGCGGCGGATCAATCGAGCGAGAACAAAGCGTGCGGAGGTTCCGTCATCGACCTTGAGGTACCACTTGGCGGTATCGAGGACTTGCTGGGCAGCGGATTCGTCGATCCATGCGTTGAGCCCATCGGTGATGCCTGAGCGGATGGATTCTTCGGGGAACTGGAGTTGGTATTGTTCGATGAGGAGTTTGGTATCGACGAGCCCGGACCCGTCGTAGCGTGGGCCTTTGAATCGGGCGATGTTGGCTTCGATTTCTCGGAGCATCGCCTGGCGGACGCGGGGGGAGTTGGGATAGTTCTCGCGGAAGATGGAATACATCTCGGCAGCGAGTTTGAGCTCGCGGATGCGGTAGTAGTGGTCTGCCAGGGCCATGGCGGCTTGTTCGGCGAGCTGTGAGCCCGGGACGCGTTCTTGGGTGCGGATGAGGAGCTCTTCGCCGGTGGGTCGGGCGTTTTCGAAGCGCATGCCGAGGAATCGGCGTTTGAGCCCGTTGATGTAGTCGATGCCGATGTTGTATTCGTGTTCGACGGCTTTGAGGAAGTAGGGTGAGGAGGGGTAGTCTCGGATGACAGCTTCAAAGTCGAAGAGGGCTTTGTATTCGCGCCCGCGATCGAGCCGGGCGACACCTCGGAGGTAGTAGGCTTGGGCGATGAAGTCGTTGCGGGTTCGCTTATGCTCGTCGAGCCACTTCGAGAGGATTTTTTGGGCTTTCTCGGGGTTGCCTTGGGCGATGTACCGGGCAGCGTCGGCCATGATGGCAGCATCGGAACCCGGCTCGGGGGCAGCTTCTTGGGCCCACTGCCCGGACTCTTCGAGGGTGAACTCGGAAGACTGGGCAAAGGCTGATGATACCCATCCCATCGCGAGGATCAGGCTCAAGAGGCGGACAGCGTGTGGTGAGGTGCTCATGTGATTCATCCCGGGGAGGTTTTCAATAGGATAGCGTCTGCAAGATGGCGATGCGGGGGATCGGACGACTAAACTCCCCTCTATGGGCAACAAAGGACCGAGCATAGGATCCAACAGGACGGGCAAAGGCACCAAAGCGGGTGATGAGCAGCTCTTGCGCCAGGCGTTGGCGCTCGAGCAGGCGGGGAGGCTTGAAGAGGGATTGGCCATCGCGCGGGACCTGGTCAAACGGCGTCCCGAGTGGTCGCACAGCCACTACGCGGTGGGGTCGATCTTGTGCGCCTTAGGGCTCATCGACGAGGCCGACGCTGCCCTGCGCAAGGCGATTGCCCGGAATCCGAATCTCGCGGGGGTCTACACCCGCCACAGCGAGGTGCTCAATCGACTCGGGCACACCGATCTGGCGATCGAAGCGGTCGAAAAGGCGATTGCACTTCGCCCTGATGACCCCAAGATCATGGTGGTCAAGGCGATGGTGCTCTGGCTCGGAGGCGATGCCCAAAGCGCGTATGAGTTCCTCGATGGTCGGCTCAAAGATGGGGTCAACGATCCCAATCCACGGGGCATCCACGCTGCGATCGCTGGGCAGATCGGCAGGCTCGGCGAAGGGATCGCCAATCTTGAATCGCTCGTCGAAGAAGCGGACACGAAGGTCTGGACGGATCGGTTTATGCACTCGTCGATCCTGATGCACCTGAGCAAGCTCTATGACAAGGCTGGGCGATATGAAGAGGCGTTCAACGCGGCGAGGCGGGCGGGGCTGATGCGCAAAACGGGATATGACCCTCAACGGATCGAAGCAACCTGCGATGATCGGATCCGCGCATGGTCGAAAGAGGTGATCGACGGGCTGCCTCGCTCGCGGGTGGTTTCTCACAAGCCTGTGTTTATTCTGGGGATGCCTCGATCGGGGACGAGCTTGGTCGAGCAGATTATTGCATCGCATCCGTTGGCCTATGGCGGGGGCGAGTTGCTCGAAACCTATCGCGCGACGCGCGAGCTCACCGATCCGACCGAACTCGAGCCGGATCGGGCGGCCCGGGTGGCGAATCTCAAAAAGGCAACCCTTGATCGGGTGGCTCGCAAGATTCTCAAGGCGATGGAGAAACCCGCAGGCAAAGAGATCGAGCGGATTACGGATAAGCTGCCCAATAACTATGAGCATGTGGGGATGATCGGGTTGCTGTTTCCCAATGCGAAGATTATTCACTGCACCCGCAACCCACTCGATACCTGCGTGAGTTGTTTCTTGCTTGATTTCGTGGGTGATACGAATCATGGATATTCGTACGACCTTGGGCATATGGCCCGCCAGTATCGGATCTATGAACGGTATATGGCCCACTGGAAGCAGGTCTCGGCGATCGAAATGCTCGATGTGAGCTACGAAGAACTCGTGGGCAACCCCGAGGATGGGGCTCGGCGGATTATCGACTATGTGGGGCTCGAATGGGATGAGCGGTGCAGCAAATCGCACGAGACCAAGCGGGCGGTGAGCACGCTGAGCAGTGATCAGGTGAGGAAGCCGATGTATACGAGCTCGGTTGGTCGGTGGAAGAACTATGAGCCTTGGATTGGGGAGTTGGTTGAGGGGTTGGGGACTGGCCACGAGGTCGTGTCTGACGGCTCGTTTATCAATCCGAATCTGGGTGCCACGACTCGCCCGAAGGGCGCAGTAGTGCCCGTGTCTTCAACCAAACAAAGACACGACGGCGCCGAAGAGAGCGAGTAGTGGCACCCGATGGGATGTCTTTGAGCCGTCAGACACCGCCGGGTGCCCTCCTTCAGCCCGAAGGATGAAGGAGGATCTGAGAAACCGAAATGATTGAAGAACCTCCTTTGCCCTGCGGGTCAAAGGAGGGCACCATTAGGGGAGTTTGTAGAGGCTGATGGTGATGGAGTTGGCGGTGGGTTCGCCGGTGGATGGGTTGTGGGT
>WFPK01000093.1 GCA_015487555.1 Phycisphaerales bacterium | reverse complement strand
ACCCACCTCATTCCTGCCCAACCCTTTCGCGACATCCCGATAATCTTGGATTTCTCCAACCCCCCCTGACCCAAACTCGTACTACCCCTTCGGCATCGTTTGCCGAGCCCACGAGACACTGTTCAGATAAAACCCAGGAGAAACAAGATGAAACGCAAGACTTTCCTCGTATTCACCACTGGCGCAGCATGCACCGCATCGCTCGCACTCCTCATCGCAGCAGCCCCCACACAGGACGCCACAGAACCAGATGTCAAAGTCGATCAACCCCCCGAATCCGAAACAATGGCCCAGATGAAACGCCTCGCCACACCCAACGAGCACCACGCCGAGCTCGGAAAGGCCATCGGCAACTGGACCGCCAAAACATCCTTCATCATCGACCCATCCCAGCCACCAACAACCGGCGAAGGAAAAATGACCGTCAAATGGGTACTCGGCGGACGATACATCATGTCCGAGTTCAAAATGGACTTCATGGGTGAACCATACGAAGGCATCGGATACACCGGCTACGACATCGCCCACGAACAATACATCTCCACATGGGCCGACACCATGTCCACCGCTATCACCTACATGACCGGCAACATGGACGACGAAAACACCATGACCCTCTACGGCACCGCAACCACACCAGATGGTGACAACCTCATGAAAATTGTCTCCACATGGATCGACGACAACACCTTCACCGACACCTTCTACGACCAGACACCCGAAGGTTCATGGACCCAATCCGGCACCATCACCTACACCCGAGACTAATCACTCTTGATTGGGCGAGACAGGCTTCGAGCCCGTCTCTTATCGACTTTGCCTGAAAACCCACACACACACCCTCGCCCAACATCGGCGAGGGTTTTTTCGTATGATAAGCACACCGGAGAACGCCCATGCCCACCAACGAGCAGCACCCTGCCGAGCAAGCAACTCAACAAGCAACCAACGACGAACTCGCCGAGCTCTATCTCCGAGGCCGGGACACCCCCTGCCCAAGCTGCAACTACAACCGACGCGACAGCACATCGGCAACATGCCCAGAGTGCGGCACAAAGCTTGTGCTTATGGGTACCGATTCCACACTTGTGCCCAAGTACGACAAACTCGCCCAGGCAGTACTCCTGGTCATCGCACTTACTGCCCTTTTTACCGTTTTACAGAAAAGCTATACACTGTTTCGGCTTATCAGAATGATTGCGGAAGACTCTTTGGGTTATCTCATCACTGATTATTCATCAGCCATACTCGCACTTGTCGGCGCATGCGTTTACTTCCTTTGGATCGCACTATTTGTGATCGCCTTGCGTCGCTGGTTGATTGTACGACAAGGCACACCTATCCAAATAGAGAAAATTATCCGCCCGGCGGCAGCCATGCTGGTTCTCTACGCAATCCAAACAATTTCCTATTATCTTGCCATTTTTTTC
This sequence comes from Phycisphaerales bacterium, assembly GCA_015487555.1. Classification (GTDB taxonomy): domain Bacteria; phylum Planctomycetota; class Phycisphaerae; order Phycisphaerales; family UBA1924; genus UBA1924. The sequence goes on along the minus strand of WFPK01000093.1, from coordinate 1,503 downwards.
ATTTACTAACCCTGAGATTTAGCGATGCTGATCTAATCAAATCCGCTCATACAACGGCAAGTCCCCAACCAAAGGACGGCAATAATCCAAGAACTTCTGACTCACATTATTATGCCCATCAATAAACTCCGCAGGCATGTGCTTCGTCTTGGCTGCCACATCGCTGAGCTCAATCCGCTCAAACCGCGCAGCGTAAGGCTGACTCACACCGATCGGGCTCGTGCGGATAATCGCCACCGAACCATCCACATCCCCGCTCGTCGCCAGCTTGGCTGCAAACCGACCAACCCCACGCGCTTCCTTCTGATCCACAGGTGATTGATCCGGGAAACACCGCTGCACATACCCAAAGGTATCAGCCCGCACCCGAACCGCTGTCCCGCCAACGGGCGTGAGCTTCTCCTTGAGCAAATCCGAGAGCGCATCGCCGAGCGCACCCGAGCCTGAAAGCTGCACATTGCCATGCGCATCGGTCTGGGCATTCTTAATCAGCATCGCCCCGATCGAGTTCCCATGCTTGTCAGCAATCCCTTCCGACACCGCGATATGCACCCGCTGACGCTTCTCATAGAGCTTGGCCACATCATCAACAAACACATCCGTATCAAACGGCACCTCGGGCAGATAGATCAACTGAGGCCCATCGGTCGAACCACCCTCATGAGCATACCGATCATCACGCCGAGCCAACGCCGAAGCCGCGGTCAAAAACCCGGCGTGGCGACCCATAATCACATTGATCTTGATCCCCGGCAGCGAGATATTATCGAGGAAATCCGCCATGCACGCCTTGGCGACAAACCGGGCTGCGCTGGGAAACCCCGGCGTGTGGTCATTGATGACCAGATCATTATCCACCGTCTTGGGAATATGAAAACACCGCAGCTCATACCCCGTCTCGTTGGCCATCTCGTTGACGATTCGGCAGGTATCGGAGCTGTCATTGCCTCCGATATAAAAGAAGTATCGGATATCGTGTTCTTTGCACGCTTCGAGAATCCGCTCGCAGTACGCCGCGTCGGGCTTGTCGCGCGTCGAACCCAGCCCGGCGCTGGGGGTCTGGGCCAGGACTTGTAGCCGATCGTGCGGATAGTCCGTCAGATCATAGAGATCCCCATTGACCAACCCCGTCACCCCATGGCGCATCCCCAGCACCTTCTTGATCGGATTCCCCGGATTCCCCGCTCCGGCCCGGCGCAATCCCTCGATCACCCCGACGAGCGACTCATTAATCACCGCGGTCGGCCCCCCAGACTGTCCAATCACCGCATTGCCCGTCACAAGATCAATCGCCATCAAAGCACCTTTCATACGACTCTGGTAGAACGGGCTTCTCGCCCGTTTCTTCCCCAAATCCTAGGCCCACTATCCCAGCCCTATCCCCGGTGGCCCGGCTCGCCGAGCCGGGTCTTCATTTTTTCGGAGCACAGGACAAACTCGATAAGAACCCGGCTCGCCGAGCCGGGCCACCAAATGCTGTTCCTTCATGACTCCCCCTCCCCT
>WFPK01000092.1 GCA_015487555.1 Phycisphaerales bacterium | reverse complement strand
GGCAAGGACGGCGTCGAGAAGATCGTCGAGTTCAAGCTCACCGACGAAGAACAGAAACTCTTCGACGAATCGGCATCGCATGTGGAAGATCTGGTGAAGATCGTCAAGGAACGATTCCCAGAACTCGCGTGAGGCATCTTCGACCAGATTTTATTCGTCTGGATTTTCTTTTCCAACGAGTATTCCAACGAGCCGCGACCGTGAGGGAGCGGTTTTTTTTTATAAATTGCAGATCAGGATCAAGACCGCTCCCTTACCGTCGCGGTTCGTAAGTGGACATCAATCGGAAGTAGACAGAAGTCGACAGGGGCATCATCATCTCTTTTTCTTCTTCGGCGGCTTGGTATTGACCGCATAGAGATCGCCGACCTTGTTGACAAACTTTTTGCGTTGCTTCTCTTCGCGTTCGATGAGGATGTTCTCGGCATCTTCGCCCAGCGAGGACATCAGGCGATAGAAGTATGGCGCCGAGCCAAGCCAGCGGCGCCAGCGGGTGCGCATGTACCACATACTGATCGGCGCGATGATCGCTGCCGGGATGATGTAGAGTTTCACCGGGTTCGTGATCGCCATGATGGTGATCCCGATCGCGATAAACATCATGAATAATCCGAGCACAAACTGCCCGCCGGTGGAGAGCATTTGTTTGTGGATCAGGTTGCGTCGGTCGGCGACGCTCGAAATCTTTGCTTCGGGGTCATTGCCCAAGATCCAGACTGAATCGGGATCATCGGGATCAAACTCAACCTCGGGTTCTTCATCTTCAGGACGACTCAATGCCGATTCGACCCATTCTGGGTCCACGCCGGGTAAGAGTTCGCGTCTCTCTGGTCGATCGCCTTTTGCCATTATTCATTGCCCCCCGCATAAAATTACTCAATCATCACAATAAAATGTATATGTGTCCTTGTGCGCTCCTTGTCTATGCCGATGATTGGTCTTTCGGCGTTTATTCTTTCAGCGATTGAGTTTCTCAATGCGATTGAAGATTGGCAAGGACGGCAGGAAGAAGCAAAGAGTTCAATCGGTGGGCGTGTTTGTTCTTGGAGTGTATACCTCATCAAGGGCCCGGGTTGATGTTGAGGTTCTCAGCCTTGCCTTGGGCCCAAGGGCATGTTTGCCTTCTTGTGCGGATTCGGTCGGTTGCCGGGCTGAGGAATATCTACAACCATGCGTATGTTGCACCAGCCGGTAGCCAAGTGCATCAAAATAAATCAATGCTGCGATGGCTGTTGCTGATTGACTGTGTAGAGCCCCATGTGCTGACCATGTTTTTTAGAAATGTGTTGAGCATCATGATTTTTGTGTCTGGCGTTTCCAGAGCAGTCGATGGTTGAGCAGATTTCGCGCATCTTCGCCGAGGGATGTGAGCAAGCGGTAGTAGTAGGGGCTCGAGTCGAGCCAGCGGATCCATTTCCAGATGCAGATCGGGAGCAGGATCGGGGAGATGATCCCCGCGGTGAGGACCATGGCTGGGGAGTTGATCGAGGCGGCCAAGCCCATGAATCCGCCCAGGAGCGTGATGGTGATGAGGGAGTAGATGCACTGGGCGCCGGGGGTGATGAGCCGACGGGTCAGCGAGAGGTGTTCGGTGCGGATATGCCCGAAGGATTCGCTGAAGGTTTGCCCGAGCGGAGGTGTGTGCTTTGCTCGGCGACCGGATTGAAGCCCGGTCGTGTGCCCGGTCGTGTGCTCGGTCCCATCGGGGAATGTAAACTCAGGCCGGTCAATGCCTTCGAGAATCACCGCCGCCGCCTCGGCCGCTTGAGATTCTCGCAGGGCCTGCTGTTGGGCAACGATCGTGGGCACCGAACGTGGATGGTAGGTCTCGAAGAGGGACTCCACCGCCTGGGGATCAACAGGCATTGGCTGAGCGTCGGGTTGCGTGGTGTACGACCGAGGCTGGGGGGCTTGGTTCTTGTGCTGGTCCATCATCGAGCCTAATTATACTACTATGGTTTCCATTTATTCCCGGTGCGATACGGGCCAGTTGACACACCTGATCCGGGGTTTTGAGAGATTCAGAGCACAAATTCATCGGCAATGGGATCAGGCATGCCGAGGCAATGCAGACGGAATCATGGATAAACTTCGTTCCTCAAGCCCATTTTGTGCATGTTTTGTGCATGAAATGCCCGGTATGGGCGTTGGGTACTGAGCCGATGGGTTCTCGGGCGCCCGGCCTGCGATCAGGGAAAGGGGCGCGTTGCCTAGAGGCGTGATGTGAGTCGGGTTTGAACATTGCAAAGGGATCCAGAGACGGTGTGTCCACACGCCTACAATGCTCAAGCCTTCGTTTTTCAACAGCAATAAGAGGAGATCTCTGAATGTTCAAAGTATGTTTCCCGTGCGTGATCAGTGTGATGATGTGTGCCTCGATGAGTGTCGGGGTGGCCCAGGCGCAAGACCAGGCTACCCAAGATGCCCCCGTCTATGTCGCACCAGATGCCTATGCACCGAGTTGGTCAGATGATGGGATTGCCAAGATCGCATCGCAACTCACCGGCACATGGAAGTCCACAGCACCGATCGAGGGCGATGTGTATATCGCCATGGCTGTGGCACCTGCGCCCGTCGAGGGCATGAGCGATACGCTTTATGTCGAGAGTGTGCGTTCTAATGCAGCTTGGGAGCCTTACCGCCAGAGCTTCTTTCAGCTCTACCGGTACAAAGGCGAAATCCGCCTGCGGACTTACGAGCTGGCGATGGATGAAACCGCCAAAGGCGTCTTTGCAGGCATGTGGGCAGCGACCGAGCTCTTTCCGCAGATTTCGAGCGATGACCTGATTGCAACACTCGATGTTGAACTCGAATCGACCCCCTCGGGGTTCACCGGAGCAACCCCGTATCCTTACCCAACCGGGGTCGCAGGGGCGGTCGAGATGACCTCGAGTGTCACACTCGATGGCGACACCCTGACCGTCGCCGATCGTGGGTTCGATGCTTCGGGCAATGTCGTCTGGGGCTCAGATGCAGACTCGGTGATTACCTTTGAACGCTCCGATCCATACGCCCAGGTCATCCGACGCGATGACGGCATGGTGATTGTTGAGTACGGCGGGGATGATGGGATCACCCCGACCAAAGGCGATCAGCTCCATGTTCATTACGACGGATACCTCAACGATGGTACACGGTTTGATTCGAGCTATGCCCGCAATCAACCATTCGTCTTCGAGTACCCACCCGAGACACGCGCAATCACCGGATGGGGGATCGGGATGGAAGATTTTGCGATGGGCAATCGGCGTAAGTTGCTGATCCCGGGCTATTTGGCCTACGGCGAACGGGGCAACCCACGGGCTAATATCCCGCCAAACGCGATGCTCTACTTCAATGTGTTCATGGCCCACATCGACCACAAAGAGGCTGGCGAAGCTCCTGAGCCAACCCAGCCCGAGGTTGATCCCCATGCAGGGCACAATCACGATTGAGTGGGGGGCCGTGTTCGGACTTGCGAGCATGCATAAGTATTCAAGTGAAACAAGCGACGCTTTGGCGTCGCTTGTTTTCTATGATAATCCTCATGATCCCCAGCAGCGATCAGGGCGTATGCACGAACGCAGGATGGTTTGGCAGCAGAAACAGGTAGATCAGCATGAGTCAATCAGATTATTATCAAGTCCTCGGCGTGTCCAAAGACGCCGATGCGGATCAGATCAAACAGGCATTTCGTAGCAAGGCCCGCAAGCTGCACCCTGATGTGAGCAAGGATCCCGACGCGGGCAAGAAGTTCTCCGAGCTCAACGAGGCCTACGAGGTGCTCTCGGACCCGGAGAAACGCTCGAAGTATGACCAGCTCGGGCATGAGCGGTTCGTCTCGGGGCGTCCGGCCGAGTATGCCAGTGCGCAGGATATTGACTTTGGCGATCTGGGCTCGATTATCGACGCGATGTTTGGAGGTTCGCGCGATCGTGGTGGGGGCGGATTCGGTGGATTCGGAGCCGATTTCGGGGCCAGGACCCATGTTCGCCCGCATCGCCCCAGGCGCGGGCAGGATGTGCATGTCGGGCTTCGGGTGAGCCTTGCCGATGTGCACCAAGGGACGAAGAAACTGATCTCGGTGCCCACCGGTTCGGGATACAAATCCATCGAGGTCAAGGTCCCCAAAGGCGTCAAGCCGGAAGGGAAGCTTCGTCTGCGTGGGCAGGGCATGCCCAGTCCGATGGCCGACCATGGCGGCGAGCCGGGCGATTTATTTGTCATTATCCATATCGAGAAGGATCCACGATTTACGCGTATTGATGACGGGCTCGATCTCGCGGTGGAGTTGCCTCTGAGCATCGCCGAAGCCACCCTGGGTGCCAAAGTTGAGGTGCCCACCATTGATGGCAAGGTCGTGACGCTCACCATCCCGCCGGGGACTGCCAGCGAATCACGATTCCGCATCGGCGGGCACGGCTTGGCATCGGCCGACGGCAAACGGGGGGATCTCTACGCCAAGGTCCGGATTATCCCCCCTTCAGGTGCTCAGCTCACCGATGCGCTGCGTGATGCGCTCGCCGAGATGAAAACGCTGGGCTCAGGAGAGGGTGTTTGAAGCACTCAATGAAATAAAATGTTTTTATGCCCGTCAGACGGAGTGTCCGGGGTTCGCCAAACTTTGGGGATGCAGCAGTGGGGTGTTTGATCTACACTTCGGTGATGCTTCGGTTTTACTCGAAGCGGTAATGGAGAAACTGTGATGGAGAAGATGAATCCGTGAGGGGGCTGATCTTTGCTCAGGCAGAAGCACAACCTGTTTGTTTCGCTCTTTGGGATGCTCGATGCTTTGGCGATCGCGTCGTCGGCGTTGTTTGCTTGGGTGGTGATGCTCAATCGGTTTGAGCGCCCATTTCCTGATCGGTGGGAGGAGTATTTCAAAGACTCTCTTGTGGTCTTCGCGGTTCCCATCGCCATGGTCACGATGATTTTCTTCAAACTCTACAAGCCTCGGCGTGACCAGGCACTGGTCAGTGAACTCGGGCAGGTGTTCAAAGCTTCGTTTGTTTCGGTGATGATGATCGTGGTGGCGCTGTGGGCGGTGGGGTCGAGCCGACTCAATACGGTCGGGCCTCCAGAGCAGGTGTATCCGGGTTGGCGTCTGGCGACGGATCCGCTTCGATTCCAGCTTGCGATCTTCGCAGCCACGCTCCCGGCCATGGTCGGGTCGTACCGGTTGATGCTTCGCCTGGTGCTCCGATCCATGCGCAAACGCGGGTGGAACATGCGTCATGTCGCGATCATCGGGGTCGGGCGATTGGGGCAGATCACCGCCCGGACACTCACTCGCAACTCGTGGACGGGGATCCGTGTCGAGTATTTCATCTCGCATCACGAGCAAACCTCGCGTTCGTCGTGCCTGAACCTGCCGGTCGCAGGCGGGGTGCGCGAGCTCGAATCCATCCTTGAAAACAGGCATGTTGATGCGATCTATCTGGCGATCCCCAGCGCGATGTCGGCCCAGCTTCCGATGATTCTGCGTCGGCTCGAGCGTTTTGCGATTGATGTGCGGATTGTTCCTGATGTTCATCCGCGGTATTTGCCGCAGAATATGGCGGTCTCTGAGCTCGAAGGGATGCCGATTCTGAGCTATCGCGAGAGCCCGATGGCGGGGATCGGCGGGGTCTGCAAACGCGGGCTCGATATTGTGGGCGCGATCGTCGGGTTGGTGATTTTCTCGCCGATGATGATCGTGATTGCGATCCTGATCCGTTTGAGCAGCCCTGGCCCGGTGTTTTTCAAACAACAACGCGTCAGTCTCGGGGGCGGGACCTTTGAGATTTGGAAGTTCCGCACCATGTTCATCGCGCACGACGATGGGCAAGGGGAAGTGGAGGCGAATCTTTCAGAATCCTGGACGACCAAGGATGATCCTCGGGTGACGAGGATCGGCGCATGGTTGCGTCGGATGAGTCTTGACGAGTTGCCTCAGCTTTTGAATGTGCTTCTTGGTGATATGGCCTTGGTGGGTCCGCGCCCTGAACGCCCCGAGCTCATCGACCGGTTCCGCGAGGATTGGCGTGGGTATATGTTGCGTCAGCAGGTCAAGGCGGGGATGACCGGGTGGGCGCAGGTCAACGGGCTCCGGGGGGACACGAGTCTGCGGAAACGGCTTCAGTATGATCTGTTCTACATCCGGAACTGGACGATCTGGTTCGATGTCCGGATTCTTGTGCTGACCATTTTCAGGGGGTTTATCCACCGGAACGCATACTAGCAAACCCCGAACACGAGAGGTTCTTTGATTATTTTTACTTTAGTGGGAACGAGGGGGTTGCGAAATCGGTGCAAAAGCCGTATAAAAGGGGACGAAATAATGGATGAGGTCGCGCATCGTGTGGATGGTCGGCCTTTGGAATGTGCGATCGCGTTCGATGAGAAAGATTTGGGTGCATTGGGGAATCACTGGAACCCTTTGTCATCGAGGAGCGAAGATAAACAAGGATGAATCACTGGAACGCACAGCCTACGGGCTACAGTGAGCATCGAAACTGGTTTACAAGTCAGTGCTGAGCGTTTATTTCACCGTTGTGAAACCAAGCGAAGGGCACATTGACAGATGGAGGTCGTCGTGGAAAGACGGAAAAACGCATTTACGCTTATCGAGCTTCTGGTGGTCATCGCGATCATCGCCCTGCTGATCGGTATCCTGCTCCCCGCTTTGGGTCAGGCGCAACGATCTGCCAAGAATGTCCTGTCACAGTCAAACATGCGCTCGCTCAACACTGGTGCAGCCAACTATGCTTCCGATAACAAGGATCGCATCTTCAGTTACACTTGGAGGGCGGGGGAAACCTATGTGTTACCCTCGGGTCAGACCAGGCGTCCGAACTCTGACCAGAATGCAGCTGCAGACCAGAACCAAGAAATTCTGATGCGTGTCACCGGACGAATCCAGGGGAGCACAAAGATCAGAAACTTCGCAGCCCGCCTGCCGCATCGCCGGTATTCGCACCTTGTGTTGCTTGACTTCCTGACCGATGTTCAGCCTGAGCCAAGTGCAGCGAGTCCGTTCGACAGGAATTTGATCGAGTGGCAAGAGAATGAACTCGAGTATCTTGAAGAGGGCAGCACTTTCCCGTATGCCAATGGGCAACCTGTCGGCGAATACGATTCGGATCCGAACTGGACAAACCTCGCTGTGATCCAGCGCTGGCCATTCGCTTCGACCTATCAGATGGTTCCCGCAGCTTGGAATACCGATGGTATTAGCGGGGCCCTTACTTACTCACCGGTCGCAGATACTCCACATCTCTTTGCGGGGAGCAATGCTGTACCTCTTGGGCGCAGAAAGATTACCCAGGTGGCCCACGCTTCAGGCAAGGTCATGTTGTTTGAAGAGTTTGACCGGTTTACGGACAAACGGGGGCTTTACTTTGCCTATCCAGAAGCCAAGCCAAACCTCGCATTCTTCGACGGCTCGGTCCGCTCAGAGCTCACCGCAGACTCGAATGCAGGATGGAATCCTTCTCAGCCAGGGACGGAATGGATGCAGACTTATGTGCCGCTTGACACATTCCCACTGCCCAAGGGTGGCCTGGGTGATCCAGGAAGGTACTGTCAGCGGTTCCGCTGGACACGGTATGGGCTTCAGGGCATCGACTTTGGTGGTTCGGATGTCGGCCGTCTCTCAGAAGGGCTTCCAAGAGAGCCTCTGACCTGTTACGAGCCATAAATCGCTCTGCCCCATGTGTATCTCCTCCATGTGTACCTCCATCAAAGCCCTCGTCTTCGGACGAGGGCTTTTTCTGTGCCGATTCGTCTTTGGTTCTTATCTGATGGCAGCTTTGGGATGGGCAGGTCTGGGCAGCTCTTTGGGGTAGTTTTTTGATGGGGGGATGCGTCCATCGCACACGGTGCAGAACCCTGAGGAGCAAGTCGAGGTGGACGAAGAATTGCGGAAAAAAACCGACCCATTGGTGGGTCGGTATGCTTTGTGCAGGGATGCTGCGGGTTGGTTGAGTGGGGAGTTTATGGGCCGCGTCGGCGGATTCGGCGGAGCTCGGCCATGAGGTTTTCGATCTCGGATTCCCAGTAGGTCACATCAATCGCCTCGGCAAAACGCCCTTCAACCATCGAGGGCATGTTGAGCCCCTTGGCCTCTCTGAGCAGGCGTTTGTAGGTTCCCAGGTGCTTGCGCATCGCCTGGAGGGTTGCACCGCGTTGCATGATGTATTGATCGTTGTAGAGGTAGGCTTGTTCGGTCTGGAACCCTCGAATGGTCGCGTTGATCCGATCTTCGAGCCGTTTGGATTTCTTCACTGCCTTGGCAAAGAGCTCAGCCCCGATATCGCCAGCATTGTCCCATCGTTCGATGCCTTGGACCCGGGCCCATTCTTCGAGCGACTTGCCCTCGGGCATGGCATCGACGATGCCGTACTTGATCGCCTGCTTGGCGGTGAGGGTCAAGACGGTGTCTGGGCCATCAATGACTTCGTAGTTGTCTGGAAGCCCTTTGGTGGTGTCTGAGTAGGCCCACTCGCCATCGGCCTGCTGATAGGCATAGACGGCGGCCTTGGAGAGGATCATCGCTCGGACGAGGTATCCAGAGTGCCCATTGGCATCGGCGCTGCTCTCGAGTTTGGCCGACATGATCGAGTTCATTTTGAGGTCGACTTCAGCTGAGCCGGTGTTGTTCATGGTGTATCCAACCGCACCGCCAAAGTCCGAGCCCGGGGCCATGGTGATGGTATCGCAGGTGAATGCAGGCCAGATCGAGGCGCTGATCGCCGATTCGATCAGCATGTGCATTTTGATCTCGCCCTTATACTCGTTCATAATCGCTACGATGTCGTCGGCACACCAGAGCGCGCCGCCTCCCGAGTTGATCCGGAAGACGACATCGGTCACACCATTTTCCTTGGCCCATTTGAGCGAATCGGCGACACCACCAGGGTAGATTTCCTTCCCGAATCCGCCTTTGAGGGGGACTTCGAGGATGAGGTTGTATCCGTCGCGTTTGAGGGGTTTGTTCGTGTTCTCGGCCACTTCGGTCGCTGCCGGGAGCGCAATCGAAGGCGTTGCCGGTGCGGTTGTTGGAGCCGGGGTCGAGACATCACCCTCGATAATCGATTTGATCTTTCGGCGATCGAGCTTGAGTCTGGTCGAAATCCCATGAACAGTGGTATCAATCTCAACGACCCGGCGGGTCTTGGAGACAATATTGCCCGTATAGACGGTGCCGTCGCGCATGACGATTTCATCACCAAGTGCAAAGGTTGACAAGGCACACATCGCGCCGGCAATGGCAGCGATTTTGAGTGCTGAGAATGGGTTGCGAGACCGTTTACGGGTCTGATTGGCAGGACGATTCATGGAGCGATACCTCAGAATGGGATTCATTCGTTTACAATTATACGGATAAGCCTACCAGATAACAGACATCCTGCCAAGTTTCAACCCCGGAATTTCGTCAGTTTCGAGGGGGCCTGGGCTATTATTTCCGGTGAATACGCACTTTGAGGTCATTGTGGTTGGGGGCGGGCATGCCGGGATTGAAGCGGCATGGGCAGCGGCCAATCGGCTCGGGACTCCCGATTCGGTGGTTTTGATCTCGATTGATGCGTCGAAGATCGGGGTGATGAGCTGCAACCCGGCGATCGGCGGGCTCGCCAAGGGTCAGCTTGTCCGCGAGATCGACGCGATGGGCGGGGTCATGGGGCTCATCGCCGATGCGACTGGAATCGAGTTCAAAGTCCTCAACACCTCCAAAGGCTCAGCCGTCCATGGCCCGCGCTGCCAATCCGACAATATCGCCTATGCCCGTGTGGCGCAAGCGCTTATCAACTCGCGCCCCGAGATCAAAGTCATCGAAGGCACCGTCGAAGCCATCCTGACAACCGATGCTGACGATCGGCAGATCCAAGGCGTGCGGGTTTCGACACACGGGCAGGAAATCGAGCTGTTCGCACCAGCGGTCGTCGTGACGACGGGCACTTTTATGCGCGGGCTGATGCACATGGGGGCCCAGCAGACTGATGGCGGGCGCTTTGGTGAGCAGGCAGCGACGGGGATCTCGAAATCGCTCGACGAACTGGGATTCGAGCTCGGGCGACTCAAGACCGGCACGCCGCCACGATTGGCGATCGAGACGATCGATTGGGACGCACTGCCTGTCGAAGTCGGCGACGAGGACCCGATTCCCTTTTCCGAACTCACCCCCGCGGGTTGGCAGCTCGGCGAGGTGAACTGCGATCGGTTTCCGTTGATCGAGCAGATCACCTGCCGACAGTCGAGCACGAATAGCAAGGCCCATGAGATCATCCGGGCGAATCTCGATCGGGCGCCGATGTTCACCGGGCAGATCGAATCGCAGGGGCCTCGGTATTGCCCGAGTATCGAAGATAAGGTGGTGCGCTTCGCTGAGCGTGAATCGCATGGCGTGTTCCTCGAACCCGAATCGCACGAATCGAGCTGGGTCTACTGCAACGGCATCGCCACAAGCCTGCCCAGTGATGTCCAGGACGAGATCATCAAACAGATGCCTGGGTGCGAACACGCCAAGATTGTGCAGTATGGGTATGCTGTCGAGTATGACATGGTGCGCCCGCATCAGATTTATACCACCGGGCAGACCCGGTCGGTGCGTGGATTGTTCTTCGCCGGTCAGATCAACGGCACAAGCGGATACGAAGAGGCCGCAGCCCAGGGGTTGATCGGCGGGGTGAACGCGGCGATGCTTGCAATGCAGGGCGATGCGTACGAAGGATTTTCGCTCGGGCGTGACCAGGCGTACATCGGAGTGCTGATGGATGATCTGGTGACCAAGACCCCGCGCGAGCCCTACCGGATGTTTACGAGTCGTGCGGAGCACAGGCTGATTTTGCGGGCTGACAATGCGCCCGATCGGCTGACCCCGATCGCCAAAGAGCTCGGCTTGTTTGAAACGACCGAGCTCGGGCGTCAGCGGTGGGGGCTCTTTGAAGAGCGCAAGGCGACGCTTGCGTCTGGTCGAGCGCTGCTCGATACACTCCGCGATGGCGAGAAGACGCTCGCCCAGAAGGTGCTCGAGCCGGATTATACGATGGGTGAGCTCAAGGCGGCGCTGGTTGGGGAGCTTGGGGATCAGGCTGTGGGGATTTGGCGAACATTGCATTCGGACAAGCGGTATGAGCCGTACATTGAGCGCCAGCGTGGGCAGATCCGAAGGGATCGCGAGCTCGAGCATCGCCCGTTGCCCGATTGGATCGACTATACCGCATTGAGCTCGATGCGCAACGAGGCGAGGCTTGCGCTCGAGAAGTTCAAGCCAACAACCTTTGGGCAGGCGTCGCGACTAGAGGGCATGACACCTGCGGATATCACGCTCTTGAGTGTGCTCATCAAGCGGGCGCGGGCACTTCGACGAGAGGCTGCGCCCCAGTGATCCGCCTGAGGCAGGGACGGTTTATTTGTGTGGTCGCCCGCCGAGCATTCGGATTTCGTCGCGGAGGATCGCGGCGAGTTCGAAGTTCTCTGCAGCGATCGCAGCGTCGAGGCGTTGGCGGAGCTCGGCTTTTTGACTGACGGGGAGCTTGGGGATCAGCGTGTCGCGCATATCGCGGAGCATGGCAGCCTCGCCCGATTCTTCAAAGAGCTCTGGTTGGCCGATCATTTCGTAGTATTTTTTGAGGGCACAAAGCCCTTCGTCGACTGCCAGGATCGCCGCTTTGTTTTCTTCGGATTTGAGTGCTTGGCTTGCCAATGCGCGTGCGCGCATCATCATGATGTAGGGGCGGTGGGATTCCATCGCGTGCACATCCTCATCGGTGATTGCGTGGTCGCGGAAGACGTTGAGCACACGCATATTGCGTGAGGTATCGCGAACGACCGCTTCAAAGTCTTCAAGTACGAGCATTGCAATGTACCGGTGGTAATACTGCTGGGCTTCTTCTCGCAAAGCCCGACAATCATCGGGGGTGAGGAACCGAGCATCCGTACTGGGCGTCTGATCCTGCTCGTCGAAGGGTGTTTTCTCGAGGAACCCTTCGTTGCCAGAATCGTGCTCTGGTGCATCCGATGCGTCCGTTGGATGGAGGGCGTCGATGCTGTCCTGATCGATTTTGGATTCAAAGTAATCCAACAGCGAATCGAACCCGTGGGGGCGTTTGCCATCGGGGCGTCCATCGGTGTTCATCTGGAGGAGCCCAAGGTCGAGCCGGACCTGAATTCGGGGTTGCCCGTCGATTCCTTCGATGACTCGGACGGTAATTTGACCCGGTTCATAGGGCCATTCGTCGAGGAGTTCGGTCAGGTCTCGTTTCATGGATTCTCGGAGGGCTTTGCGCGGAATTCTCGATTATGCGCTGGTTTTCGGAAGTTGCCAATAAAATTTCGATAGACCGATCATATTCATCAAATTGTCGGTTTATCACTCTAATCGGTGCAATCGGGCAGGTCGGTGCACACAACTTTGCCAAGAAATTCCCCGAAGTTCAGGCTTTTTTCTCTTTCGCCGATGGAACATTTCGCGTAGACTGACGAACGGAGTAGGGAGGGATCTTTGTCCCCCCGCAATCTGTTTTTTTTCCGGCAGCGTTCGCTGCGGAAAGGGTAGGGTAGGAAAGTGAGAACATCTATTGGTTCGCCTGTGTCCAGTTCGTCTGGGTCGTCCTCCGGAGTGAAGTCTGCGTTGCAAACTTACCTCAAGGAGATCAATCAGTATTCTTTGCTCACTGCTGAAGAGGAGCGTGAGCTGGGATGGAAGATCATCAATGAGCAGTGCCCCATCGCACGCGATCGGATGGTCAATAGCAACCTTCGCCTGGTTGTGTCAATCGCCAAGAAATACAGCAATCGTGGGCTTCCGATCACGGATCTGATCGAGGAGGGCAACATCGGTTTGCTCCGGGCGGTCGAGGGGTTTGATCCTGCCCAGGGGGCACGGTTTAGTACCTATGGCAGCTGGTGGATCAAGCAGGGCATCAAGCGTGCCCTGATGAATGCCAATCAGCCGATCCATATCCCGGCCTACATGGTCGAGCTTATCGCCAAGTGGAAGCGTCACTCGCGGCTGCTCGAAGCCGAGCTGGGGCATCCGCCTTCGATGGAACAACTCGCCGAGGCGATGGACCTGCCGGTCAAGAAAATTCAGATCATCAAACGGGCAGTCCGGGCGTTCAATGCACCCAATCAATCGCCCAGGGACACCAATGGCGAGGCTGTCGGACTCGAGGGGATCGTTGCAGATTATCGTGGAACGACGCCTGACGATCAATCGCTTCGTGCTGAGGAACTCGGGATTCTCCGTCGATTGATGGAGACCATTGACGATCGTGAATCTGAGATTCTTCGTTTGCGGTTCGGGCTCGATGGGGCCGAGCCTTTGACGCTCAAGGAGATCGCTGCGGAGGTAGGGATTTCTCGCGAGCGTGTGCGCCAGATCATCGAAGAGTCGCTCGATCGGCTCAATGATCGGCTCAATGATGCCAAGCCAAGCCGATTCTTCCGAAGAAATGAGCCTGTTTTCGAGGAGATTTCTCGTGATGCAGACCGGGACGCGCCAAGGGGCCGCGATGCGGATCAGATGCAGACGACATATAAGGCGGGTTGACCTTTGGGTTGGCCTTAGGG
>WFPK01000091.1 GCA_015487555.1 Phycisphaerales bacterium | reverse complement strand
CTCCCAGCCCCAAGACCCCCAAGCAATGCAAGACCCGGTGCTGATGCTCAAAGAAGGGTGGCGCGATGCCTGGCAGGTACCCACGCTGCTGGTTGGCGCGGGGATGCTCATGCTTGGGGTGGCCTTTTCGATCACCACCACACCCGATCCCGATATCACTCCAACGATCACGCAGGCCAACCGGATGATCGAGAACGAGGAGTACGAGCGGGCCATCGAGCTGCTCAATACCGAGGTCTACCCGTGGATCGAAAAACCCGAAACCCCCAACGAAGCCAAGATGCTCTTTCACCTGGCCAAAGCCCGGTCGATCTATCGCGGACAGAAGAAGAAGCTGCTCGATGATGACCGGAACCATGTCTCGGTGATCCGCGAATACCTCGAAGCCGAACGACTCGGCGGCGGGCTCTCGCCCAAAGACCTCGCATCACTGGCCAATACCTACCTCGCACGAGACCAGTTCGATCTGGCGCTCCAGCGGGCACGCGAGATTCCCGAATCTCAGCGCTTTCTCCGAGATGCGGTTTATAAACAAGCGGTCAACTCCATGCTCAATCGGGTCGAACCCAAGGTCGACAAGGCGATGGAGCTGCTCGCCGATATGCTCATCGACCCCAATCTCCCGATCACCGATCGGGTCTGGGCCCTTGAAACCCAAGGCAATGTCCGCTTAGAGCAGGGCTTTGCCGACGAGACGATCACCAGAATCCTCCGCGCGATGCCTCGGCTCGAGCGCGCCGGGGTCGAGGGGCGATCGAGATTGCACCTGATCCTCTCGCGGGCATACAACGAACTGGGCGCGATCCGCCAGGCTGGTGAGCAGGTCGAGCATGCCAAGGCCCTCTCGGCTGCTGGCGATCCGCAATATCCTCAAGTATTGCTCATGCAGGCGATCATCGAAGATGCCCAAGGCAACACCGCATCGGCAAAGGACCTTTATAGCGAGATCGTCGATCGGTATTCCAACTCTTCTGCCTATCCATTGGCCTTGCTCGGACTTGGTGAGACGCAGGCGGGACTCTCTGAACCCGAGCTGGCGATCGAAGCCTATTCCTCGCTCGTCGAGCAGTACGACAGCTTCGGGATCGAGTCCTACCCATCACGCCAGCAGGTGCTCGATTCACTCCTCGCCCGCGCGGATGATGCATTGTCTGCGGGCAATGCTGATGATTCGATCCAGTTCGCGGTGCTCGCCGATCGGCTCTATCACGGGCAGGAGATTCCCGGCGGCGTGCTCGAAGCGCTCGCCAAAGGACACCAGGCTGCTGCCGAATCGCTGCTGGGCAAGCCGATGAGCGAGGTGCGTACGCTCTTGGGGCTCGACCCATCGACTCGGGCCGAGGTTCAAAGGCACCTGATGTCCGCAGCGACCAACTACCGCCTGCACGCCGACCGGTATATCGTGACCAACCTCCCCGTCTACGCCGATTCGCTCTGGAGATCGGCGGACCTGTTCGATCGGGCGGGCGATCAGCTCGAAGCGATCCAGGCGTTCAAGCTCTATGCCGAGTCGATGCCCTCGGATCCGCGGTACGCCCAGGCGTTGTTTCGTTTGGCCGAAGCTTTGCGGGCGCTGGGCGATTTCAAGACGGCTGCGGATGTCTATAAAGGTTTGATCGAGGCGAGAAAGGGCACCAATGGCGCCGACATCGGCCCCTTTGCTGACGCGAGCTTTGTGCCCTTGGCCCAGGCTTACCTTTATGACGAGGACCTTTCCAACGATGCCCAAGCGGAGAAGCTCCTGATCTCGGCCCTTGACGGGTCGATGGGATCGACCCAGACCGAGCTTTTTCGCGATGCACTCCTCGAGCTTGGTGGGTTGTATGATCGTACCGGCCGCCCCGAGCGGGCGATCGAACGGTACGACGAGTTTTTGGCGCGGTATCCTCAGGATCCCGAAGCCGGGGCGATCCTGTTCAAACTCGCCGACGCGCACCGTCGGCTCAGCGACATCATCGAAGAATCCCTCAGCGAGGTGATGCCGGCAGCCGAACGCAATAATCGACTCGCCAAGATCACCGAGCATCGGTATGAAGCGATCAGGCAATACGAGAAAACCATTGAGGTGTTGGGTCGAAAAAAGCCGTCGCAACTGGGGATGTTCGAGTCCATTGCTTTACGCAATGCGTATTTTTATCTCGGGGACTCGGCCTTTGATCTGGGCGAATACGACGATGCGATCCGGTATTACGATCGCGCCCGCGACCGGTATGTCTCTGATCCTGCATCACTTGTGGCGATGGTGCAGATTGTCAATGCCTATATCGCCACCGATCAGATCGGGCGAGCCCGAACCGCCAACGAACGGGCACGCCGATTTTACGAGACCATCCCCGATGAGACCTGGGACGATCCGAATCTCCCGATGGACCGGTCGGATTGGGAGCGTTGGCTCAACTCGAGCGCGGTGCTGCTTGCGCAATCCGATCAGTGAGTCTTTTTTGCGCACAAACTGGTGATATCCGCGCCAAGAGCCGATAACAATGCAGATTGGTTGTGTCGGGAACGGATTCCCGTATCAGCCGCGAGCTCAACCTGTTGCGAGGGTCATGGATGACCGAACCGATAGACAAACTGATAAACAGATCGAACCCAAGTGCTCACAGCAGTTTAGAATCGGCCCGGCTCAACTCGCTTGTCGAGAAGGCCAAGGTATTGATGGATCAGCTCAGCGCGATCGCTGTCAGGCAAACCGATGCGATTGAATCGGGTGATATCGAACAGATTGTCGAGATCGTGACCAAACGCGAGCCTGTGGTTCGTGGGCTTGTCTGCGTTGGAGAAGAAATCGACGCATTTATCAGCAACCCTGAGGCGATCGCCTTGGTCAACGAGCGCGAGCGGTCGAAAGCTTTCGATCGGATCAGCTCGATCGAACATGCAATGAGAAAGCTCCGCGAGCGCGACGCCCAGGATCAGAAACTGATGGAATCCACCCGGGATCGACTGGCCGACGAGCTTGGGTCGATGGGCACAGGGATGAGCGCGCTGCGGGCGTACACCACTCGCTCGGCGACACCAAATCCCATACTCCAGGATCGGCAAGGGTGAGCAGCATGGCACTTGGAACACAACCGATCTCAGGCGAAGCGGTCACCGGGACGCTGCCGGCGGACAACCTCTCCACCGGCGATCTTGCCGAGTTGATGGCAGCCTTTACCGAAGTCACCACCAAACTCGAAAGAACACACGGACAACTCCGCTCAGAAGTCAGCCGACTCAACACCGAACTCCACCAAGCCAACGAGGCCCTTCAGCGATCGCGTCGGCTTGCAGCCCTCGGCGAGATGGCCGCGGGGATATCCCACGAAATTCGCAATCCCCTGGGGTCGATTCGACTTTACGCCAATATGCTCATCGAAGACCTCGCCGACCTGCCCGAGCAACAGCAGGTCGTCGAGAAGATCGGGCGGGCGGTCCGCGGGCTCGACGAAATCGTCGGCGATGTGCTCACCTTCGCCCGCGAGATGAAAGTCCAGCTCCACCCGTGCGAATCGTCCGCGTTGATCGACAGCGCCCTTGAGATGTGCTGTGCTGATCTTGAGCATTCGAGCGTTGTACGCCATGATCTCGATACAGATTCGTTCGAGCTGATGTGCGATCCGACCCTGATTCAGCAGGCCTTGGTCAATCTCTTGCGTAACGCCGGCGAGGCCAACCGCGTCAGTGGAGGCAGGCAGGTCATCATCGGCATCGAGCCCTGCACATTCGAAAACGCCGATCAGCAGGTCGATGGGTATGCCTTTTCAATCCGCGATCAAGGCGACGGCATCCCCGAGCAGGTCATCGAACGAATGTTCAATCCGTTCTTCACCACCCGCGCAACGGGCACCGGGCTTGGGCTGGCGATCGTACACCGGATTGTCGATGCCCACCATGGCAAAGTCGAGGTTCGGAATAATAAACGCCCAGGCGACGCGGGTGATGATGCCTTTGCGGGCGCATGTGTCGAGTTGTATTTGCCAAAGGCACCGCCTTTGGTTGTTGCTCAGAGCGAGCAGGCTTTGGGCGAGGCAGAGATCGTGGTTCGGCCACAGCACCAAGCGGTGCGTTTTCATGGGGTAAGTTGATATGGTGAGATCGATTCTTGTTGTAGATGACAAAGAAATGATGCGCGATTCGATCGGGTCTACGCTGACTCGCGCCGGGTTGAGTGTGCGCACCGCTTGCGATGCCAAGGGGGCGCTCAAAGAGATCGCTTCGCGCAGGCCCGACGCGGTGGTGACGGACCTGAACATGCCCGGGATGACGGGTATTGAGCTCGCGGGCAAGATTCAGGAGATCGACGACGAACTCCCCGTGATCCTGATGACAGCTTTCGGCACGATCGAAACCGCGGTCCAGGCGATGAAGAACGGGGCGTATGACTACATCACCAAACCCTTTGAAGGCGACGAGCTCATTATCGCGATCAAACGCGCCATCGGGCACGCAGCGGTAGTTCGCGAAAACGCGATCCTCAAAGCCAATGCCGGGCGAAACACGGGCGGGAATAATCTTGGCGCTACCGGGCTCGATCGACTCATCGGAGACTCGGACGCGATGCGCAAGGTCCGTGAGCAGGTCCGCGCGGTGGCATCGAGTCATGGCACCGTGCTCATCACCGGCGAGAGCGGCGTGGGCAAAGAAGTCGTCGCCCATGCAGTCCATGATCTGAGCCCACGATCCGATTCGCCCTACCTGGCGGTCAACTGCGCAGCCCTCAATGAGAATCTGCTCGAATCTGAGCTCTTTGGGCACGAAAAGGGTGCCTTTACCGGGGCCGATGCGTTGCGCAAGGGGCGCTTTGAGCTTGCCGATACGGGGTCGTTATTGCTCGATGAAGTCTCGGAGGTTTCGCTTCAGATCCAGGCCAAGCTTTTGCGGGTGCTCCAAGAGCGGGCCTTTGAGCGTGTGGGTTCGAGCGCGACGATCGGGGTTGATGTGCGGATCATCGCAACGAGCAACCGCGATCTGCCTCATGCCGCGTCGATGGGCGAGTTCCGTCAGGATTTGTTCTATCGGCTCAATGTGCTCCCGATCCAGATTCCCGCGCTGCGTGATCGGCTTGAAGATGTGCCGGTCTTGGCGCAGTTCTTTATTGACCAGATTTGTCAGCGTGACGGGCGTCGATGCATGCAGGTGAGCGATGAGGCCATCAGGCTGCTCAAGGGGTATCAATGGCCCGGCAATGTCCGCGAGCTTCAAAATATCTGCGAACGGGCGGTGGTGCTCAGCGATTCCAAATCAACAACCATCGCGCACACGCTGATCGAGCCTTGGCTGATGACTTCGCGTCCGACTCCCAAAGCGACACCTTTGCGTGCATCGAGTATCAATGGATCAACCTCGCGGGTGGCCGAGCCCAAATCGATCGCTCCGACGAATGGGGTGGGGAATCATTCGCTCTCGTCTGCTTCGAGTTTTACCGAGCCCAAGCCAGGGACCGAATCTGGTATTCAGCCCGGCGATCGCACGCTGGCGGATCTTGAGCGGGACATGATCGTGGCGACGCTCGAGCGGTTCAACGGGCACCGCCAGAAGACCGCCAAGGCATTGGGCATCGGAGTCCGTACACTGGGGCTCAAGCTCAAGAAATGGAAAGAAGAAAGCCTGGTTTCGCCCAATCTCTGAGGATTTGCCCAAAGGGGCGGGTTTGGAGCGTTTGGTATGGGCTTTGCGGAGCAAAGTGTGGAGCATGAACCGTGATTATCAAGGACCTCAATACAGCTGGAGCCATACCCGCGCTGGAAAAGATGTTCCTCTTTGCAGGTCAGCGCCAACGGATCATCGCCAACAACATCGCCAATATCGACACGCCCAACTATCAGGGCAAGGATGTCGATCCGCGCGATTTTCAGAAACTCCTCGGCGAAGCGATCCAAGAGCGCCGATCGGGTCATGGCGGGGGGCATGGCGAACTTGTCCTCAGGCAGACCAGGCAGGTCCAGACCCGCGGACGCCAGCTGATACTCAATCCACAGTCCCCGACCGCGGGGGTGCTCTTCCACGATCGGAACCAACGCGATCTCGAACGGCTGATGCAGCAACTCGTCGAAAACGCTTCCGCATTCCGTGTGGCTGCGGATCTGATGCGTAAAACCAGGTCCCAACTCAAACTTGCAATCGCCCAGCGTGTGATGTAACCAGTGCTCTTGAAAGAGCTTGAACAGGAAACAAACCCCATGTATGGCACACTTGATATCTCAACTTCAGGCATGGTCGCTCAGCGGACACGCATGGCGGTGATCGCCAACAACATTGCCAACGCCAACTCGATCGAGAATGCCAAAGGCGAATACGAGCCCTATCTGCGCCGGGCAGCGATGCTCTCGCCTGCGGGATCCGATGGCCAGCTGCGGGGGGTTGAGGTCTCCGATATTCAAATTCAGGAAGGTGCACTCAAACCAGAGCATCGCCCAGGGCATCCAAATGCAGACGCCAACGGGTACATCATGGTGCCCGATATTGATACGACCTCGGAATGGGTCAACGGGCTTCAGGCCTCGCGGGCCTACGAGGCCAATGTGATCGCTGCCGAGGCAACCAAGAGCATGATGGCCCAGGCATTGAGGCTCCTTGCCTGATATACTCGTACGCGAAGAGGTCTTTGACGATCAGTAGACGATCAGTATTTGATTCAGACTTGAGAAACGGATTTCAATCATGAGCGACCCACTCGGACTCATCTCAGGCGCAGGCAACACCAATCCGCTCCCGTTGCAAGGCGGGCAGGGGAATCAGCATGGCAATGCGCAAGGCCCGAGCTTCAAGTCAATGCTGATGGACAACCTCAAAGAGGTCAGTGCGCTCCAGGCGGATGCGGGCAAGGCGGCTGAGGACTACATGAGCGGCAAGCGTCAAGACCTCGAAGGCGTGATCGCGGCGACTGACCAGGCCGATACCGCATTCAAAATGCTCCAGGCGATGCGCAATCAGGTGATGGAAGCCTACAACGAAGTCAAGCAGATGCGGGTCTGACCCATTGGCTTTGGGCGCTGATTTTCTGTCTTGTGCGCAAGTTCTGCACAACTTCATATTCCGATAAAAAGTACGCCTGTGTTGTCAAGTTGAGCGCGCGCATCGGCCGATGATGCCTGCGTCGGCGCGGTTCTCGCGTGTCGATGGTGCAAGGATTGCGCCGATTCGTGGCAGGAGGCCAAAGAGCGATGGACCAAGTACGCCAGGTAATGGCCAATATCCAAGAGCAGGTCGGCAAGATGACCGCGTCGCAGAAGCTTTTGCTCGCGTCACTCACGGTCATTGCTGTCATGACCCTCTTTCTCGTCACCCAATACACCGCCAAACCCGCCCTTGTTGATCTGATGGCTGCCGATGGGCAGAACCAGACCGTCCAGGCGCTCCAGAGCGGCGGGTTCGATGCCAAGGTCGTCGATGGGCGTCTGGTGATTCCCGCAGCGCAACAGCGATACGCCTTGTCCTACCTCGCCGAGGCCGGTCAGCTCCCCGGTGATACCACCTTGCTTTTCAATAACCTGATCGAATCGCAGGATTGGAAAGCATCAAACGCCCAGCATCGTCAACAGCTTCACATCGCACTCCAGAATGAACTCTCACGCATCATCTCGAACTTCTCGGGGATCAACAAGGCCAGTGTGATTCTTGATGTGCCTCAGGCGTCCGGGCTCGGCAGGGCTTCGCGGGCGCCGACCGCTTCGGTGACGCTCTTTACCCGATCTGGCGGGTCGGTTTCCCAAAGTACCGTCGATGCAGCAGCACGCACCGTCTCGGGCGCAGTCTCAGGATTGGTCCCCGCCAATGTGCAGGTCATTGATGGCTCAACCGGGCGCGCCCGCGTGACCTCGAGCGAAGATGCCCAATCCTCCTCGCGATACCTCGAATACGCAGCCCAGGTCGAAAAACACACCAAGCAGAAAATCGAAGGACTCTTCGGGCATATCCCAGGCGTCGTCGTCTCGATCACCGCCCGAGTGGATATCACCAAGGTGCGATCAACCGAAAACTACTACCTCCCCAAAGGCGAAGGGACAGTCGCCGAGTTGCTCACGAGCGACTCGGCAAGCGATCAGAGCGTCACGCAAACGAGCCCCGGCGCCGAGCCCGGCGTCCGCTCGAACCAAGCGGTCGCGATCAACTCCGGGGGGGGATCAGGCACTTCGAATACCGATGTCACCGCTGACAAGCAGTTTCAGAATGCGATTGGTCAACGCACCAAGAGCGTGGAAGACCCCCGGGGGATGCCCACACAGCTCAGCGCCTCCGTCATCATTCCGCAGGAATATGTCGAAAGCATCATCGAACGATCTCGCCCGGTTGTCGAGGGCGAAGAGCCCGAGCCGGTCACCAGCGATGAGGCCAAGAGCTTCTTTGAGTCGGAAAAGAGCGTCTTCGAGCGTCTGATTCAGCCTCACCTGGTGAGCGTTGGGCCCGACGGGCAATCAATCCAAGGCTCGCTCATGGTTTCGATGGCGCCCCTGGGTGCGATGATCGGCAGCGGGGGGGCGATTCAGAGCGTTGGATTCATGGGATCACTCGCTGGCGGCGGCGGTGGTGGTGCTTTGGGATCATCAGGGAAGCTCATCGAAACAGCGCTCGTCGGGGTACTCGCGTTTATCTCGTTGGCGATGATGCTGTTGATGGTCAAGCGATCGAGCAAGAAGATCGAGCTGCCCAGCGCTCAGGAGCTCGTCGGCGTGCCGCCCCATCTCGAAGCGGTTGGTGATCTTGTCGGCGAAGCCAGCGAAGGCGAGCATGTGATGACAGGTATCGAGATTGACGACCAGATTATCCAAGTCCAGCAACTCCGAGATCAAGTCACCGAACTGATCAACCAGGACCCAGCCTCGGCTGCCGGGCTTGTCGAGCGATGGGCCGAGCCCGCCGAGTAACCAACACGCAGAATCGAGCACAAAGCACACCAAATCATGGCACGCAAACCAAACGAACCATTTCCAGAGGACATCAAAGAGCTTGACGGGATGACTAAGGCAGCGATCCTGCTGCTGGCGATCGGTTCAGACTCGGCAGCCGATGTGCTTCGCCATATGCCCTCGAGCAAGGTCGAAGAGGTCACGCGTGAGCTGGCAAGCCTTGGGCGTGTGCCCGATCATATTCAGAACGAGGTCATCGAAGAGTTCTACAGCATCTCCATCGCCTCGCAGTATGCCAACGAGGGTTCGCTCTCTTATGCCAAGACCCTGCTGCTCAACTCGCTCGAACCCGGGACCGCAGAACGGCTGCTCTCGCAGATTCAGACTCAGGTTCAAAAAACGCCTTTTAGTTTTCTTCAACGCGCCGAATCCGACAACCTGCTGACCTTTATCCAGGATGAACATCCCCAGACCATCGCGCTGATCCTCTGTCATCTCTCTCATCACAAAGCTTCGGAGATTCTCGCGGGGCTTGCGATGGAGAAACAGCTCGAAGTCATCAAACGCATCGCCAACATGGAGCAGACCAACCCCGAGGTCATCCGCGAGGTCGAGCAAGGGCTCGAGAGCCGATTGAGCAACATGCTGATGCAGAGCATGGAGAAGGCCGGGGGCGTGCCGACGGTTTCGGAAATCCTCAATCTCACCGATCGCGCGACCGAGAAGACGATCATGGAAGGGCTCGAATCCGACGATCCCGATCTGGTCGAAGAGATCCGCCGACTGATGTTCGTCTTCGAGGACATCAAGCTCGTCAACGACAAAGGCATCCAGGCGGTACTCAAAGAGATCGAGAACGACGAGCTCTCGTTGGCGCTCAAGACCGCATCGGAACAGCTTCAGAAGAAGATTTTTACCAATATGTCCGAACGAGCTGCTGCGATGGTGCAAGAGGACATGGAGTTTATGGGCCCGGTGCGTGTCTCAGATGTCGAAGCTTCTCAGCAGCGCATCGTGGATATCGTGCGTCGTCTGGAAGAATCCGGCGATGTCATGATCGAAGGACGAGGCGGCGACGGGGAAATGATTGTCTGATCTGCTCAGGTGGCACGATCGACGCAGGGAGTTGGCGCGATGGGATTGATCAAACGGGCAGATATCGAGCAATACACACGCGATGCGCTCGTGCTCGATCTTCATGATCTTGAAAAGCGCGGGCAGGCGGTGATCGAGGCAGCCAACGCACAGGCCAACCAGATCCTCCGCGATGCACACGCCCAGCGCGATCAGCTCATCTCGAGCGCAACCAATGATGGGCGCGATCAGGGGTACAAAGAGGGATTCGAGCAAGGGCTCGCCGAGGGGGTCGCCAAAGGGATCGAAGAAGCTCGCGCAGCGCAGGCCCAGCTGCTCGATCAGCTCTCGCAGATGTGGATCGCCCAGCTCGATGGGTTCGAGCAGCAACGAGACACCATGCTCGAACAAGCCCGCACGCAGATCGTCGAGCTGGGCGCGCAGATCGCCCAGCGGGTGACGCGAAGGGTGATCGAGCTTGATCCATCGGTGGTACTCAACGAGATGGAAGCGATCCTCTCGAGCATGACCGAATCGACCCGATTGGTGCTTGCGGTGCATCCTGGCGATATCGAACTGGCCCAGGCCCAGTTGCCCAAGATGATCGAGCGGTTCGCTGCCTGCGAACACGCCCAGGTGGTGACTGATCCTTCGCTCGAGCCCGGATCGTGCGTGGCCAGGACTCCATCGGGTGGCATCATCGACGCGTCGATCACCACCCAGCTCGATCGGATCATCAGTGCACTCTTGCCCACCGGGGAAGATGTTGGGGAGGCCGGGCAGATTAAGCCTGAGGATTCCCAAATGCTCGAGAGTGCCCAAGACTCGATCGACGATCTGCCCAAGGGTGATGCCGCGTGAGTTTGTTTCTCCCCGAGCACGAGGCGCTCGATCACATCGAGCCGATGGGGATATCGGGGCGGGTGAGCTCGGTCCGCGGGTTGACGGTGCTGGCGACGGATCTGTCGGTGCCGATCGGATCACTTGTTGAAATCGGATCGCCTGCCCAGGCCGGGATCAAGCACAAAATCGCCGGCGAGGTGGTCGGATTTGAAGGAGCGCACACCATCGTTATGCTTTTGGCCGACACCACCGGGATCATCCCCGGCGCCTCCGTTGTGCTCAAGCAGGTCTATCAGGCTGCGCCGATCTCAACCAAAATGCTCGGGCGGGTCATCAACGGGCTCGGGCATCCGATCGACAATCTGGGCCCGATCACCGAATCGGTGAACTGTCCGATTAATCCAGCGCCGATCAGCCCGATGAGCCGCAAGCGGATCACCGAGCCCATGCGCACCGGGGTGCGTTCGATTGATCTGATGACGCCGGTGGGTCGCGGGCAACGCCTGGGTATCTTCGCCGGGCCGGGCGTGGGCAAATCGACCCTGCTTGGGCAGATCGCACGCGGGACCGATGCCGATATCAATGTCATCGCCCTGATCGGCGAACGCGGGCGCGAGGTGCTCGATTTCATCGAGCATTCGCTCGGCGAAGAAGGACTCAAACGATCGGTGGTGATCGTGGCGACCAGTGACGAATCGCCCTTGCTTCGGATTCGGGCAGCCAAGCTCGCGAGCACCGCAGCCGAGTATTTCCGAGACCTGGGAAACGATGTGCTGCTCATGATGGACTCGGTGACGCGGTTCGCCCATGCCCAGCGCCAGGTCGGGCTCAGTGTCGGCGAGCCTCCGGCGACCAAAGGGTACACCCCCTCGGTGTTCTCGACGCTGGCGACCTTGCTTGAGCGGGCTGGGAGTATTCAGCTGCCCAACGGGCGATCGGGTTCGATCACCGGGCTCTACACGATTCTCGTCGAAGGCGACGACCTGACCGAACCGATCTCCGACGCGGCCCGCGGGATTCTCGATGGGCACATTGTGCTGAGTCGAAAACTGGCAAACAAGGGGCATTTTCCTGCGATTGATGTGCTCGATTCGGTCTCGCGCGTCGCGGGCGATGTCTCCCAGAGCGGACACATCGCTGGGCGTTTGCAGATCGCCAAACTCATCGCAGCGTATCGCGAGGTCGAGGATTTGCTCCAGATCGGGGCGTACGCCTCGGGATCGAACCCCGAAGCCGACACTGCGATCGACATGATCGAGGTCATCAACGAGCTGCTCCAACAGCGGACCAACGAACAAGCCCAGTTCCAACCCGCCTGCGACATGATGGTCAAGCTCGCGCTCCAGTCTGGCGAGATGATCCAGCAGCGTCGGGCATTGGCCCATCTGAATCAGCCTCAATCCCAGCAATCCCAGCAATCCCAGCAGCCTCAGCAGTTCTAGAGCTCCGGTAGGTGCATATGCCTCGATTCCGATTCAAACTCCAACCCGTGCTCGATCAGCGTGAGCGTGAAGAGCGCGACAAGCAACGGGTCGTCGCCGAACTCGAGCGTGAGCGTTTGGCATTGGAATCGCGTATACGCACCTGTCAACAGATGATGGAGGATGAACGGGCCACACTGAGCCAAGCGCTGATGGGCGGACAACGGGTTGATCTACGAGCGGTCAAAATGCAGGCGGGCGCTTCGCTCAAGCACAACTTTCAAGCCCAGCGGATCGTGCTCGAACTCGCCGGGGTGTTTCGCAAGATTCAGCTCGCCCGCCAAGAACTCGCCCAAGCAGCAGCCCGGCGAAAAGCGGTCGAGCTCCTTCGAGATCAACAGCTCGAAGCATTCAAACAAGCGATCGAGCGGAAAGAATCGCACGATCTGGACGAAATGAGCGTGATGCGCTTTGGCCGAAATGACGAGATCCAACTATGAAAAAACTCATCAAAGCAATCCTCATCGTCGCCATCATCAACCTCCTGGCGGTCTTTGCAGGCGCAGGGTGGCTCTTTTCGTCGGGGCGCGTGGACAAAGCCCGCATCCTGAGCATGACCGAGCTGTTCATCGAGCCCGTCGAAGTCGAGCAGGCCAAGCTCAAAGCCGAGCAGGCAAAGATCGAAAAAGAGCTTGCAGAACAGGAAAAACCGCTCCCCGAGCTCGCATTGAACACCCAAGAACGCAACAAGGTGCGGGTCGAGATGACCCAGATCGACCGCCAAAGGCTCGAGCGCATGAAACGCGAGGTCAAAGACCTCCAGGCAACCCTCCGCCGAGAGCGCCAGCTCGTCGAGCAGGATCGGCTTGCGTTTGAACAGGAAAAAGAGGCGTTCGAACAGATGCGCCAGCGCCTCGCCGGGCTCGAAGGCGGCAAACAGTTCAAGAAATCGCTCGCCTCGATCGCGGGGATGAAACCAAAGGATGCCAAAACGATCCTGAGCACCCTCCTGACCGACGAGAAAACCGAAGAGGTTATCACCTACCTGAGTTCGATGGACGACCGGGTGCGGACAGCGATCATGACCGAGTTCATCAAAGCAGGCGAGGAAGAGTTGGCAGCGAATTTGCTTGAGTCCATTCGGCTGCGTGGGATTGGAACCACGCCAGCCGATGAGACCAATCAATAATGCAGACCAATCCATTCAACAACACGCAATCACTCACCAATGACCCAACGCTGAGCACGCGGTTTGTGCGCACAGGCGGCGCATCGGATGCGCGTGGGTTTGCGCAGGTGATGCAGGCCTTTGGATCGGATTCGGATGCTTCAGCTGCTCAGCAGATCGCCGATCGACAAGATGCCGACGAAGCTGAAGCCAAGAACCAATCGAGCGATGAGTCCGATTCAACCTCTGCGGATTCTTCAGCTGCTGACGAATCGGGCTCGGCATCGGAGGCGAATGAGCAGGGTGCATCCGACCCCCAATCCGATGCGGACGGATCCGCAAAGACGGATCGTCCCGCAGAGCAATCATCCGATACGCCGATGGATGAGCAGGCGGACGACGCTGCTGCTGAGCTTGCTTTGGCCCATCAGCCCGGTACGCCTGGCGCGTTGGCTGGTGAACAAGCGATCCAGGCCCAAGAGGTGTCGATGAGGCTGCTCAATAACCAAAGCGAACAGGCCAAGCTGAGCATCAAAAGCCTGGTGCGCTCGCTGACCCATGCGTCGAGCGCAGATGCCACCACCATCGCGGTGGACACTCGGCTCGGGCGCATCGAGCACCCAGGAGCCGGCGCAGAGCCTCGGCAGGTCGCACCCGATCAATCTAAAGCCGATCAACCCATACCACCCCGGGCAGCGTTCTCGCTCCAGGATGGGGCGGGTTCAAATCGCAATCAGCCTGCGACGGATGCATCGGGCGTTCAACCCGGCGTGATCCGGTTTGATCCAACCCCGCCAATCCCATCAACCACCCCGATCAGTCTGTCGGATCAGGGATCGCAGCAGACCGGGCAGCAGACCGGGCAGCAGGTTGGGCAGCGCGTGGATGCTGCGGGCGTGGTCGCCCAGACGCTCTCGGGCGCGTTGCCGACGCCGCCTGCCCGGGGATCGGCCAATCAGCACGCCGGGCAGGTCTCGGGGATCACCACCGGGCAGTCCCAGCAAGCGATCCGGGCGGTTGCGAGTATTGATCCAAGCCAAGGCGGACAGGTCGGGAATCAGCAGCCCGATTCCAATCCGGGCTCGCTTGTCGAGCGGATGAAGCCTTCCCAGATGCCCAGCGAGACCAAGCGAGCAGAGGTTCTGGCGCAGGTTCAACGCGGGTTGGCATCGCTGCTCCGCTCGGGCAAAGGCGAGATGACCCTCAAGCTCACGCCCGGGCATCTGGGCGAAGTCCGCATCCGCATCAACGCGAACACCGGGTCGGGGCTGGGCATCCGCTTTGAGACTTCATCCGACCAAGCAACCGAGCTACTCACCAGGAGCATCAAAGAGCTGAGTGTGAATCTGCAATCCAAGGGGATCAAGCTCGATCAGATTCAGGTCGAAAACACCCTCTCGCCAAACACACCCAACCCCGATTCGGCAACGCGGCTTGGAGGCGATGCCTCGCAAGATCATGCGGGGCATCCAGGCGAGGATCAGCCCCAGCACCGAGATCGAGCCCAGCGCTTCGACGCCGAGCCTGACGATGAGCACCAACACGAGCAACCCGATTCGATCTGGACCGATCTCGGTCTTGACGCGATCGCATAATGGCAAGTAAGGATCAGACCATGAGCGCTATTGATTCCATCGGATCAACTTCCAACCCGAACTCCTCGACGGACGCTTTTAGCTCCCTGACCAGCGGCGAGTTCCTCCAGATCATCTTCACCGAGCTGCAAAACCAAGACCCATTGGCGCCCAACGATACCCAGTCAATGCTCAATCAACTCTCGACACTCCGGTCGATCGAATCGGACACGCAGATGGTCTCTTCGCTCCAGCGCATGGTTACGCAGAGCGAGCTCGCATCGGCAACCCAGCTCATCGGCTCGCTCGTCTCGGGGATCACGCTCGACAATCGGCGGGTTTCTGATCTGGTGATCTCGGTCTCGATGACTCAGGACGGGCCGATACTCAATATGTTCGATGGATCGCGGATGTTCTTCCGCAATGTCGATGAGATCGTCGGGCCGATTGATGACATTGCTGGGCCCGGCGACGATGACGATCAGAACGATGACGACAACGACATCGGAGACGATGATGACCAGGGCGATCCCAACGGCGGGTCTATCCCGATCATCGGCACGGTTGATCCCGGCAACACCAACGCAGACCCAGTGGATAACAACGACCGCGATGATCCGGTGCGCCCGATGGTCTCGCCTGATGTTTAGACGGTGAGTGCGCATGAAAACGATCGAAGTCCAACTCCTCGAATCGCTCGGGCAAGGCGTGCGCCCGTTTGATACCGGGCAGGTGCCGATCAATGACCCCGGTTCAAGCTTTGAGCGTATGCTCAGCAGCATCGGCCGCGGCACGCCCGCAACCGAGCTGGGGGTTCGCTTTGCGCCCTCGGTCTCGGGGATGTTTGAGTCAGAGGATCAGTTCGCGATCGCCCGTGGGGTCGATCGGGCAGCAGCAGCCGGGGTAGACCATGCGCTGATTCTGCACGATCAGCGGACGATGCGCGTTGATGTGCGCAATCGTATCGTGCTCGAAATTGCTCCGATCTCCGATGAGCGTGTCATTGATGGGATCGACGGGTTTGTTTCGCTCGATATGCACAAGAAGAAGGATGATTCGAGCGATTCCGATGCTCCCGACATGCCCGCAGGGCAAATATCCGCTCCGGCACGCATTGTGCGAAATGCATCGCTGGTGCATGCCCTCGCCGGTCGTGTGCCTGATTGATAGACACATACATTCTGACGATTGCGATGCGAGTTCTCGCAGCATCAGTCAATAGGAAGGAAACTCGATGCCCCTTACAAGCGCGCTCTTTGCCGGATTGTCCGGACTCAACGCACAATCATCTCGGCTCGATATCATCGGGAACAATGTCGCCAATGTGAATACCGTTGCATTCAAAAGCTCGCGCATGCTCTTCGAATCGCTCTTCTCACGCAATATGGGGTTCGGGACAAGCCCGAGCGATGCACGCGGGGGCGTCAATCCGATGCAGATCGGCAACGGCGTCGGGATCGGAGGGATCCAACGCGACTTTAGCGCAGCAGGATTCACAGGCACCGGTGATCTACGCGATATGGCGATCGACGGCAATGGGTTCTTCCTCGTCCAGCGAGACGGGGCCAACTTCTATACCCGCGCAGGGACATTCCGACAAGATGCCAACGATAACCTGACCACCATCTCGGGCGAGAAACTGATGGGGTATGCGGTCGATGATGAGTTTAATATCCTGACCGGACAACTCTCGCCATTGAGTATCCCGGTGGGCAAACAGACCATCGCTGAGGCAACAAGCAACATCGCAATCGTGGGCAACCTCAACAAGGACGGTGATCTGCCAACCCAAGGCTCGATCATCAATCTGCTCGGCACCGCGACAGATGGGTTCTCAACAACCACAGGCGGGTTCATCGACGCAACCACCCTCTTGACCAATGTCGAAGACCCCGACCTGCCCGCATCAGGGACGCCAGCCTTTGCAGTTGGGCAGACAATCAACTTCCGAGGGACAAACGGCGCGACCCGAGGGGGAACCGATCTCCCCGATGAACAACTCACCATCACCGCGACCACCACGGTTCAGGACTTTATGGATTTCCTCGCCTCCACGATCGGGATCCAGGACACCGGCGGAGCGAATCCAGATGGCAACACCCCCGGCGTGAGTGTCGATCCGCTTACCGGAGTTATTCAGATCGTAAGCAACACCGGAACGGTGAACGATTTGCGTATTGCTTCGGGTGATATCGAGCTGCTCGATGTGGATGGCTCGTCATTGGGGGCGCCCTTTGTCACCGACAAGACCGCATCGGCCGACGGCGAGAGCGTACGGACAGCAATCGTCGGGTTCGATTCACTCGGTGCCGAGGTCACCGCCAATATCACTATGGTGCTCGATTCGACCCCCGATACCGGGCCGATCTGGAGATACTATATCGACTCGGAGGATGACACTTCGCCAGGGCTTGCGCTGACGACGGGCACGCTTGAGTTTGATAACAACGGGCAGCCCGATCCGGATAACTCCGAAATCTCATTGACCATCAATCGTTCGGACACCGGTGCCGACCCGCTCTTGAGCTGGACGATCCAGCTGATGTCAGAGAAGGGCAACACGACCTCGCTGGCAGCAGCCCCGTCGAATATGATCGGGCTCACCATGGACGGACTCCCGCCGGGCACACTCGAATCATTTGCTGCCGGTCAAGACGGGATCATCTTCGGGCGATTCTCCAACGGGGCAATCAAAACGGTTGGACAGGTCGTGCTCGCCAACTTCACCAACCCCGCCGGGTTGATCGACGAAGGGGGCAACCTCTATTCGACGGGGCCCAACTCCGGGCCCGCATCGGTCGCGCCTCCGGGCGTACTCGGGCTCGGCGGGCTTGTCTCGGGGGCGCTCGAACAATCCAATGTCGATCTGGGAGAAGAGTTCACCAATATGATCCTGACCTCGACGGGATACTCCGCCTCATCGCGGGTGATCCGGACAGCGGACGAGTTGCTCCAGCAGCTCTTGGTCTTGGGTCGATAACCAGGGTTCGAGTGAGGCAGGCATAATGCGGGCAACGAAGGAATACGGATGATCTCGGTGACACGACTCAATGGGCAGAAGTTTGTGCTCAACGCAGAGCTTATCCGGACGATCGAAGAAAGCCCGGACACAATTATCACATTGATCTCCGGCGAGCATCTCGTCGTCCAGGAACCAAGCAAAGAAATTGTCAAACGAGTCATCGAGTTTGAACGCCATCTGCGCCGGTTGTGTCCGCCGGCATAGACCCGGCGTCCGATATCCTTATCCAACCCCCTATTCCGCCGATTCGTTCGGTGTTGATAAAGAACGCCCTCGTCTGCGACGATAAGCCCAATGTGTGCCGGTTGCTCGGATGCTTATGCCAGCGCATGGAGGTTTTTCGGTGGATCTAGCTACAGTCATTGGACTTGTTGTTGCGCTGTTGTCGGTCGCCCTTGCCATTGTGCTCGGAGGCGATCCCCTCGCGCTGATCAACATCCCCTCGATTGTCGTCGTCTTTGGCGGCGCAACCGGGGCGGTGATCTGTGCATTCCCCTTGGCCAGAATCCTCAAGGTGCACACGATTGTCCTCAAATCGCTCTTCAACGACACTTCGGATATCGGGGAGGTCATCAAAGACCTCGTAAAGTTTGCCGAGATTGCTCGGCGCGAGGGCATCTTGAGCCTCGAAAATCACCTTGGGGACATGAAAGAAGAGTTTGTTGTTCGCGGGATCAAAATGGCGGTCGATGGCACCGATCCCGAGCTCATCCGCGTCATCATGGAAACCGAACTCGAAGGGATCATGGATCGGCATATGAGCGGAAAAATGATCCTCGATCAGTTTGCCAAATACGCGCCGGCCTTTGGGATGATCGGGACACTCATGGGGCTGATCTTCATGCTCGGGTCAATGGATGACCCCTCTTCGATCGGGCCCAGTATGGCGGTGGCACTGATTACGACGCTCTACGGCGCGGTGCTTGCCAATGTCTTCGCAGGCCCGATTGCCGACAAGCTCTATGCCAATGACCAGCAGGAAATATTGCTCAAGACGGTCATCATTGCGGGCGTGATGTCGATTCAGTCGGGTGACAATCCCCGCGTGGTTGAGAGCAAGCTCCTGACTTACCTGCCGCCTTCAGAGCGTGCGGGGGTCTCATCGGAAGACGCCGAGGCGGCATAATGCATGGGCGCATAGCCCATATCCATATCGGGGAGGAGATCGCCAATGCCCAAGAAAAAAGAAGCACCCAAAGCAGAGGTGCCCGAGTGGGTGTTGACCTTTGGCGATCTCATGTCGCTCTTGCTCTGCTTCTTCATCCTCCTGGCTGCATTCTCCGAGATCAAAAAACCACGCGAGTATCAAGACATCATCGAATCAATCAACGAGGCGATGGGCGCCAGTGGCGGGATGGGACTCGCCCACATCCTCGAACGCATCGACAACTCCATGGTCACAAACAAAGACGAACGAGCACGAAGAGACGATAACAAAAGAAGCACCGATGAGAATGTGACTCCCAATGTCCCCGGCAAAGAAAGCCAGGTCAGCATCGTTCAAGAAGGCGCACGCCATGCGATCGGGGCGTCAATCGTCTTTGAAGCGGGCAGCTATGAAATCTCGAAACGAGACCAGGACATGATCCGCACTCAGATCGCACCCAAGATTCGTGGACTCAACTACATCTGCCCGGTGGTCGGGCATGCGTGGGGGGTCGAGGAGAAGCGCTCTGGCCTGGGCTTTGATGAGCTGGCGTATAAGCGGGCCCAGGCGGTGAAGGATTTCTTGGTCCGAGAAGGCGGCGTGGATCCAACGATCCTGCGGGTTGAATCGGCAGGAAATACAGAACCGATCGAGCTGGGGTCCTCATCGGGGCAAGGCGGGGACACAAATCGCCGAGTTCAGATCTATCAAACCGGGCGGACGATCGAACAGACCCATCCGGATCCGAACTTTACAGGCGCGGGCGGCTAACGCCTCAACCACAAGCCGAGGACACACGATGGCCGACGAAGAAACGCAAGCCCAAGCAGCCGGAGAAGGTGCTGAGGAATCCAAAGGCGGCGGCAAGCTCAAGATGATCATCATCGTCGCGGTCATGATGATCGCTGAAGGGGCAGGCGTGTTCTTCCTCGTCTCATCCATGGGCGGGCCAAAGACCGTCGCTGCGACCGAGCTCGAAGGGCTCGAAGGCACCGGCGAAGAAGCGCCCGTCGAGATCGAACTGGTCAAAGATCGGTTCCAGAACATGCAGACCGGGCGCGTCTGGGAATGGCGCGTCGAAATCTTCCTGAAAGTGCGACAGAAGAATGTTGACGAGATTCTTGCGATCCAGGAACGAGATGCAGCAGCGATCAAAGAGGGGGTCGCGAGAATCTTTCGCCGGGCCAACGATCGGCACCTGCGCGAGCCCGAGCTCGAAACGATCACCCGCCAGCTCACGACCTATCTCAACACGGTATTCGGGCTCGATGCTGATGGATTCCCACGCATCGACCGGGTGATTATTCCCGAATGCAAAGGCTTCCCCGCCGACGCCTAATCCATTCCGGATTCAAAGCTATGAGCAGATATTGCGCGTTGTGGTTTGTTGTGCGCGATGGGCGCAAAAGTTGAACATGCAGGGCAGGCGAGGCCGATAACCATCTGTCAGCATCCGGTGTGGTTGCTGGGCGCGATTGTTCATCGATGGAAACCACGCATGCCCGACGAGATAGAAAACACCCCTTCGCCCGAAGAAGATCAGCCCGATTCTGACCCTCAGCCCGAGGGTGAGTCCCAAGAGCAACCCGTTGATGCACAAGGGGATGCAGATGCGGCGGCGGATGATCCATCAAATGCATCAGAAGACGCCCCGGCGGAAGAAGAGCCCTCCGACGAAGGCGCTGCAGCCCTTGCAGCCGCGATGGCGGCGGTGAATCAGCTCCAAGGCGTTGCCGATTCGGCTGCTCCGAGCAACGAGGAATCCGAGCCTGTAGAAGCTGGGGATATCGCCGATATGTTCGCCCAGGCCCAGACAGATGCTGAGCCTTTCGAGTCGCCGGTGTTCGAGGATGATGCGCAAGGTGCCCCAAAGCAAGGGATCGACCTGCTTTCGGATGTGCACATGAATGTCCGCATCGAGCTCGGGCGCACCAAGATGTTTGTCGAAGATGTGCTCAAGCTCGGCGACGGCGCGGTGGTCGAGCTCGACAAACTCGCAGGCGATCCGGTCGATGTCTTTGTCAATGATCGCAAGGTCGCCAAAGGCGAGGTGCTTGTGCTCAATGATTTGTTCTGTGTTCGAATCAGCGAGATCGTGGATATCAGTGCTGCGGACGACTAAATGATGTCCAACAATGATGCCCAATAAATAACTGCAACCAAACAGGCGGAGGATCCGCCTTGCAACTGCCAGGATGGCGACATGCAAAGAATCATACGACAAGCCCGTCAGTTCATAGGCGTATTGCTCCTGGCAACCCTCTGCTCGGAGACACTTGCGCAGATCGGGCCAAACCCCGGCGAGATCCCCCCGGGCACCTTGGCGCCCGCCGAGTCTGTGTCGAGGTCTCCAGCAGCGACTTCTTCAGCGACGACTTCTTCAGCAGCGTTGCCTTCTGAGAGCGAATCTGTTCGCCCGGCGATCGACGAGTTGCTTCTTTCAGCAGCCGACAGCTTTTCGCAAGATCAAGCGTCGAGCCTTGACAACAGCCCCAGCCCCAGTCCCAGTCCCAGTCCCAGTTCCAGTCCCAGCCTCGCCCGTGATCTCAACGCTGCTTCGGAGTCATTGCCCATCGGGCTGCCCGCCAAGCGATCCGTACTGATCGGTGCGGAGGATTCGGGGAACGAATCGCTCTTTGAAACGGGCGGGTATCTGCAAACAATCGTCGCGCTCCTGGGCGTGATTCTGCTCATCCTCGGGCTTGGGCAGGTCTACAAACGCCTGGCCCGCACACAAGGCGGGCTCGTCGGACAACTCGGCGCGGGCGGCTCAGCCCCATCGGGGATCATCGAGGTCATCGGGCGA
This sequence comes from Phycisphaerales bacterium, assembly GCA_015487555.1. Taxonomy (GTDB): domain Bacteria; phylum Planctomycetota; class Phycisphaerae; order Phycisphaerales; family UBA1924; genus UBA1924. Next base: position 15,929 of record WFPK01000091.1, on the reverse strand, counting down.
TATCCAATTTCCAAAGGCATGACGCTGGTGGTGCTCAAGTTTGATCGGCGGGTGCTTTTGCTCTCGCACGCATCATCGAGCAAGGGCAAGTGGGGGCAGGGCGCGTCGATGCAGGTGCTCTGCGAGCTCTCCGATGCCGAGGACATCGCTTCGATCTTGCTCAAGGCGCGGAGCGCTTCGGGCGATTCGATCGCCCAGTCGTTCGAGCAGACGCTGCGCGAAGCCGACGAGCTGACCGATGAGCATCTGCGTGGGATTGATACAAGTTATAGCGAGGTGAACCCGGTCCGGTTCCCATCGCCCAGATCAGCGCCCGCGCGGACAATCACGACCGCTGAGGGCGATCGGGCCGAGCTCTGGTCATCGGGGCAAGGCTCGCAGGCGGCTTCGGGTGTGCTCCGCAAACGCCTGGCGTCGATGCGACGGGAGCAGCAAGGGTGAGCAGGGTGTTTCGTTCCATCTTATGTGTGCTGGTGTTGATGATTTCGACTCAGCAGGCCTTCGCGCAAGGGCTTGGGCCCGTGCCGCCTTCGTCGCAAGCGGACTCGGCGCAGACCAGCACCGCCCAAGCACGCCCAACGCCAGGTTCGCTCAATGAGTTCAACCCGCTGAGCCTGCTCAATGATGCGGGGATACTCGTGCAAGGGGCGAACAACCTGGGATCGAGTGTGAACCCATCATCTGGCTCGGCGGCGGCTTCTGAAGAAGGCGGGATGTCGGTCGCGATCAACATCATGATTTTGTTGACGGTGATCACACTGGTCCCTTCGATCATGCTGATGACGACAAGCTTTGTGCGCATCATGGTGGTGCTCGCGTTATTGCGTCAGGCGATGGGCACGCAATCATTGCCTCCAGCCCAGGTCGTGACGGGGTTGGCGCTTTTTATGACGATGTTGGTGATGAAGCCGACCATTGATCGGATCTGGGCCGAGGCGGTGGTGCCGTACCAGAACGGGGAGATCCGCGATATGGATGTCCTCTGGGATCGGGCATCGACCCCGGTGCGTGATTTTATGTTCGATCAGATCGAAGCGACCGACAACTGGTCGAGTCTCTACATGATTCTCAACTATCAGGGGATCGACACCTCGGCTCCCGAAACCATCACCCGCGCGGATATCTCGACGACCTCATTGATCCCGGCGTACATGCTCAGCGAGCTCAAGGTCGCGTTTTTGATGGGATTCCGTGTGTATCTGCCGTTTCTTGTGATCGACATGGTGGTGGCGAGTTTGTTGATCTCGATGAGCATGATGATGCTGCCCCCGGTGATGATCTCGCTGCCATTTAAGTTGATGCTGTTTGTGATGGTCGATGGATGGTCGTTGATTGTGGGGAGTTTGCTCGAGAGCTTTGTGCAAGAGGGCGCCGGCCCGCGCGCCAGTGCGGTGACGGCTTCGATGGTGGGGTTGCTGCCGATGCTTTTGATCTGCCGCGTGATCCATCCGTCCGAGCATGATCCCCAGCTGCAGGCAGACCCGAGGATCAGAAGCCCAAGAATCAGAGTCCCGAGGATCAGGAGGGTTCAAAATGGTCTATGACGAATCTTCGATCCAGCTCATCCGCGATGCGTTGACGGTGACACTCAAGATCGCAGCGCCGTTGTTGTTATCGGGGATGATTATTGGTTTGATTATCAGCTTGATTCAGTCGGTGACTTCGATCCAAGATCAGACGCTGACCTTTGTGCCCAAGCTCATCGGGGTGATTCTGGTGGCGATTCTCCTGCTCCCGTGGATCATCGGGCGGATTATTGTGTTCACCACCGAGATGCTCCAGCTGTTTTAGCACATAACCCCGGTATTTTCAGGAGGATTGTTGAACGATATCGAGTCCATCTTGGCGCACGGCATCCCGTTCTTCCTGGTGCTCACCCGGATCACGGGGTTGTTTTTGTTCACGCCTTTGGTTACGAGCAACTCGATCCCGACGACTTTCAAGGTCTTGCTGTCGTTTATGTTTGCGCTCTCGATCTACCCCTTTGTGCCCACCGCGACACTCCCCGAGACGATCGACCTGATGTCGTTGATGCCGATGCTCTTTACCGAGCTGCTCATCGGGCTGATTATTGGTTTGATCGCGGGGATTCCGATGATGGCGATCCAGATGGGCGGGTACATCATGGGATACCAGATGGGGCTCTCGTTGGCCGAGTCGTTCAACCCCGAGCTCGACACGAACTCGAGTGTGATCGGTCAGCTGTTGTTCTTTTTGAGTATCTTCATCTACATCTCGATCGGCGGGCTCGAGACGATCTTCGTGATCCTGACCGATTCCTTTCACACCATCGGATCGGGCACCTTCACCGCAGGCGATACGCCTTTGGAGCTTCTGGTCAGCGTGCTGGGTTCGGGGTTCGAGCTGGCCTTGCGGGTGGCATCGCCGATCATCGGGGTGGTGTCGATGTTGATGATTGCGATGGGGTTTATTATGAAGACGATGCCTCAGATCAATATCATGAGCATCGGGTTCTCGATCCAGATTCTCGCGGGTCTGAGTATGCTCGCGTTGCTCATCGGCACGGTCGGGATGATCGCAGGCGATGAGATGGTCAATGTCCTCGAGCTGCTCAATACCTGGATATGGAGCTTCGCAGCGATCGGGACAGGAGCAGGGGGGCATCATGGATGATCTCGGCGAACGCACCGAAGAGCCCACCAGCAAGAAGCTCAGCGAATCGCGCCAGAAGGGACAGGTACCCAAGAGCCAGGACCTCTCGGGCTCGTTCTCGCTTTTGGGTGGGTTGATTATTTTTCTGGTGTTCGGCCCGATGATCGGGGCGATGTTTGCGCGGGTGATGAAAAAGATGCTCGGGGGCGAAATCTCGGCGGACATTGTTTCGGTCGAATCAATCTACAACGCCACCAAAGTCGCTGCCTACGAGGGGATGATCGTCGTTTTCCCGATCCTGATCCTCTCGGGCATCGTCGCATACTTGGGCAACTTCGTGCAGGTCGGGTGGCTGATCTCCGCCGAGCCCATCCGCCCTAAGCTCAACAAGCTCTCGCCCCTGGCGGGGATCAAACGGCTCTTTGGTGTGCGCGGGCTTGTGAAAACAGTCATCAATGTGCTCAAACTCATTGTCATGGTGTTCGTGTCCTGGGTCTTTATCCGGTTGCACATGGATGACATCGCGGTGCTGCCCAAGCTCATGGCTATGGAGGCACTCTATGCGATTCTTGGGCTGATCTTCAAGCTCGCGATGATCCTGGCGATCCTGCTGATTTTCATCGCAATCATCGACTACATCTTCCAGCGCCATCAACATACCAAAGATCTGCGGATGAGCAAGCAGGAGGTCAAGGATGAGCGCAAGTCGATGGAAGGCGACCCGATGCTCAAGGGCAAACGATTGCAGATGGCCCGCGAGATTGTCATGCAGCAGCTCGGTGCCAATGTGCCTCAGGCGGATGTGATTGTGACCAACCCGACCCATTTCTCGGTCGCGATCAAGTACGACCCCGAGTCCATGGCGGCCCCCAAGGTGACGGCCAAGGGGGCCGATCTGATCGCGTTTCGGATTCGACAAATCGCCCGCCAGAATGAGGTCCCGATTATTGAGCGCCCGCCCTTAGCGCGTGCGTTGTATTGGGGTGTTGAGGTTGGACAAGAGGTCCCTCTTGAGCACTACGAAGCGGTGGCCGAGCTCTTGGCCTTTGTGTATCGCATCGACTCCAAGATGGAGAAGAAGATGGAGGAGAAGATGAAACAAAGAATCAGCACCGAATCACAAGCACAAGACCCCGTAGGCGTATAGCCTGTACGACAACTACACGGATGTAGGAGTATTCAACGAGCGTGCCCGAGCAGCCAAACAACACGATTGCCTTCCCAGCATGGATGCTGCGCATCGCCGAGATGCGCTCGCTGATCGTCCCGATCGGGTTTGTGCTGTTGCTTTCGGTGCTTTTAGTGCCGTTGCCTCCTGCGATGCTCGACATCATGATCTCGCTCAATATCTCGTTGGCGGTGATTGTCCTCTTGACCACGCTCTATATGAAACGGGCACTCGAGTTCAGCGTGTTCCCGTCGTTACTCCTTGCCACGACGCTGCTTCGGCTGGTGCTCAATATCGCCTCGACCCGATTGATCCTTACCGCCGACGCATCAAGCCCCGAAGAGGCTGCCGGGGTGGCGGGCAAGGTCATCAGCGCGTTCGGATCGTTCGTCGCGGGTGATTCGCTCTTTGTGGGTGTGATTATCTTCTCGATTCTGATGATCGTGCAGTTTATGGTCATCACCAAGGGCGCCGGGCGGATCGCCGAGGTCGCTGCCCGGTTTACACTCGATGCGATGCCCGGCAAGCAGATGGCGATCGACGCCGAGCTCTCCAATGGTATGATCGACGAGGACCAGGCACGCCAGCGCCGGGATGAAATCTCTCGTGAAGCGGATTTCTACGGTGCGATGGACGGTGCCTCGAAGTTTGTCAAAGGCGACGCGATCGCCGGGATCATCATCACCGCGGTCAATATCGCTGGCGGGTTCGCGGTAGGCACCATCGAACGAGGCTGGCCCGCCGGGCAATCCGCCGAGGTGTTCACCCGGTTGACGATCGGCGATGGATTGACCTCACAGGTGCCCAGCTTCATTATCTCGATGGCTGCCGCCCTGATCGTGACGCGGTCGGGCGATCGGAACAACCTTGGTTCCGAACTGACCTCCCAGCTGACCTCGCAACCCATTGGGATGATGATTACTGCCGGTTTTCTTGCGGTTCTTTCGTTTACGCCCTTGCCAACCGTGCCGTTGCTTGTCACCGCGATCGGGATCGCTGCCCTTGCCTATGGCATGATGCGGATGACCAAGTCGCGGGCGGCCCAGGCGATGGAAGCGGAAATCTCGGAGGCTGCCGCGGTGCCCGCCGAGGCGCCCCCGGTCGAGAACCTGCTCAAGGTCGATGTGCTCGAACTCGAGGTAGGGTATGGGCTTGTGCCTCTGATCGACACCACCCAAGGCGGCGATCTGCTCGATCGGATCAGCGCGGTTCGTCGCCAACTGGCGGTCGAGCTCGGATTGGTCATGCCTCCGGTGCGCATCCGCGACAATATGCAGCTCGCCCCCAGCGAATACCGCGTCAAAATCCGAGGCAACACCGTTGCTTCGGGCGCGGTCGAGCCCGGGATGCTCATGGCTATGGATTCAGGATTGGTGACAGACCGGATCGAAGGCATCCCGACCAAGGAGCCTGCCTTTGGACTCGATGCGCTCTGGATCGACCCCCAGCTTCGCCCCCGCGCCGAGACGATGAACTACACGGTGGTCGATCCAACAAGTGTGCTGGCAACGCACATCACCGAGATCGTCAAGACCTACGCCGACGAGTTGTTGACGCGCGAGGAGGTCAACAACCTGCTCGAAGGGCTCAAAGAGAAGGCGGGCAAGCTCGTCGAAGAGACCGTCCCCGGGATTGTCAAGACCGGCGAGCTCCAAAAGGTGCTCCAGTCGCTTTTGCGTGAGCGGGTTCCGATCCGCGATATGGAAACGATCCTCGAAACCCTCGCCGACTGGGGCACGAAAACCAAGGATATGGATGTGCTTGTCGAGTATGTCCGCAATGCGTTGCGCCGAACGATTTGTTCGATCTATGCGACTCCCGATGAGCGTGGGGATCTCAACTTGCTGTGTGTGACGCTCGATCCTGGGCTCGAAGACCAGATCAATGCCTACATCGAGCGAGGCGGGCAGGGCACGACGCTCAATATGCCCGCGCGGATCGCACGCGAGATCGCGACCAAGATCGCCCAAGGGCTTGGCAATGTCAATACCCGTGGCGGGTTGCCAGTGGTGATCGCCTCACCCCAGGTTCGCAATGCGGTCTGGCAGATTGTCGAGCCCCATGTCCCTGCAGTTGCGGTACTTGGGTACAACGAGATCGTGCCGGGGATCAATGTCGAGTCGGTCGCGTTGATTACGCAGATCACCCCCGAGGACACCAATGCTCGATCCGCAGGAGCAGGGGCAGGTGTTGAGGAGCAGGCGTCGTCTACGGGCGTTGCCTGATCGGGGGATTGTTTGTGTGGGGGGCAGGCAGTGACGAAGCCGGGGAACGGAGCCGGGGAATGAAGGAGGGTGGTGAGGAACCTGCGTTTGTGGGTGGTGCGCCGAGTCCAAAGCGTGTACGATGGTGCTTGGGTTTGATGCTCGCAATGGGCAGACCATTTCATCTCTTCGCACGCAGACGCCATGCCCAGTCATGTGCACAGCCATGCACCCAGCCAGGACGGCTCCATGAAACTCAAAACATATACCGCTGAATCAATGGCCCAAGCACTCGCCCATGTCCGCAAAGACCTGGGCAAAGACGCGATGATCCTCCATACCCGGAGCTTCCGTGTCGGTTCGTGGTTTGGGCTCGGGGGTAAGACGATGGTGGAGATCACCGCTTCTTCGCCTGCGATTTCGTCGAAACCCAGAGCACCACGGGCAACGCCGAGCTTCGCCCGTGAGCAGGCGCCAACCCAACTCGTCGAGCCCAAACCCGCCGAGTCTGAGCGAATGCCCGAGCCCGAGATGGTGATCCAACGCGGGCAGCGGGTGACACGCCAGCGACTGGCCCATGCAAATGGTGCATCGGCGACAGCCACTGCTGCGCCCGATGGTGTTCAGACGCCTTTGCCTATGGATTCGCGTGGGCTCAACGGGCGCGATGCACTCTTTGCGGAGAAGATGACGAGATCACCGAGATCAAACCCGACGCCCAAATCTGTGCCGCCAGTCTCGCCAGCCCCGTCCACCCCGTCCACCTCACCAGCCCCGTCCACCTCACCAGCCCCGTCCGCATCATCCACGCCTTCGGTTTCGGTGCCGCCTCGGTTTGCAGCTCAACCAGTTGCTTCAGCGATGCTCCCCATTTCCAAATCGGCTCCAAACCCCAAGCCAGAACTCAAGCCAGAACTCAAGCCTGTGCTCGAATCAGATGGGCAGACCAACGACGAGCTCCGATCGCAGATCGACACGCTCTCGAAGATGATGGGGCAGGTGCTCGAATCGACCCGCAAGACCGCGGTAGCGGTGGGGAGCCAGAATCCCGAAGCTGCCCTTCCCACTGGTGAGATGCCTTCGCCGTTGTTCGCCCTTTATGCCCAGATGCTCGACAATGATGTGCCTGTCGAACAGGCGGATCGGCTGATTGGTTCGGTGCGTGATCGGCTCGATGCGATCGAGCTCAAAGACCCCGCGATCGTCCGCCAGGCGGTGCTGCGGGCGATCGAAACCACGATCCAGATTCGTGGCGAGTCGCTTTTGACCCTTGCCCCCAACTTATCAACCAATTTATCAACCAACTTATCAACCGGTTCATCCACAGCCCGTCCACGGGTAATTGCCCTGGTGGGCCCAACGGGCGTCGGCAAGACCACCACGGTCGCTAAACTCGCTGCCACCTATAAGTTACGCCATGGTAAGAAGGTCGGGCTCATCACCTCGGACACCTACCGGATTGCAGCGGTCGATCAGCTCAAAACTTATGCACAGATCATCGGGTTGCCTCTCAAAGTGGCCAACTCGCCAGATGAGATGAAGCGGGCGGTCGTCGAGCTGAGTGATTGCGATATCGTTGTGGTTGATACGGCCGGGCGATCACAGCACAACACCCGTCGTCTCGAAGAGCTTGCCGAGTTTACCCAAGCTGCCAATCCTGACGAGACTCATCTCGTGTTGTCCACGACGGTTGGGGAGAATGTTCTGCGAAAGACTGCCCAAAGTTTCGAGGCTTTGGGCCCTGACCGGTGTATCCTTACCAAGCTTGATGAAGCGGTGACCACCGGCCCTATTGCAGGGCTCTCCGACCGGATCGGTTTGCCGTTGAGCTTTATTACTGTCGGTCAGGAAGTGCCCGATGATCTAGAGCCTGCTCGCGCTGATCGGTTAGCGCGTTGTGTGCTCGACGGCCCCCAGGCCGTGGTTCGGAGATGGAGCGAGGATAACGGATGAGCCAAGCAGTTTCGGCACACAACTCTCACCCACATGATGGTTCAAATCAGACGGGGCAGGCTGGTGTTGATGACCAAGCGTCTCGGTTGCGTGAGCTTGTGAGTTCATTGGGTCAGCCTAGTGCTGAGGAGTTTGCCAAGGATCAGAGTAAACTGACGCCTCCGGTTCGTCGGATTCCGGTCGTCGCGATCGCATCGGGCAAAGGCGGGGTTGGCAAAACGACGACCTCGGTCAATCTTTCGATCGCTCTCGCCAAGCACAACCGGCGTGCGGTGCTCCTCGATGCCGATCTGGGTTTGGCCAACGCCGATGTGCTTTGCGGGTTGATGCCCAAGGCCAGACTCGAATCAGCCGTCGGCGATGAAGCAGCGTTCTCGCTCGAAGATCTTGCGATTGATGCGCCCGGCGGGTTCCGTTTGATCCCCGGATCGGTCGGGATCGGAAGGGTGGGCGAGCTCGATGAATCCGAACGGGCGATTCTGCTCGATCGGCTCAACGATCTTCAGGCTTGCAACGATGTGGTGATGATCGACACCAGTGCCGGACTTGGCCCGTCGGTGACCGCATTTATTGACGCAGCCGACGCGTGCCTGATGGTCGTCACCCCTGAGCCTACGAGCATTGCCGATGCATATGCGTTGATCAAGGTGCTCGTGGCGCAGCATGCTGACGAACCCGGGCGCAAACTTCCGACGCTGGCGTTGATTGTCAATCAGGCGGTCAACGAGAAGGAAGCGATCGCGGTGCACACTCGGATTTCAGGCGTGTGTGATCGTTTCTTGGGGTATCAGCTGCCGATGATCGGGTACATCCGCCGGGACAAGAAGGTCATCAAGGCGATCAAGGCGAGGACGCCTTACATGATCGATTCGCCCAAGTGCTCCGCCTCGCGGGACATGGGCGAGCTGGCTGCTTCGTTGATTGATTGGCTCGGGATCGAAGGGCGGGCGAGCGCTGCTCCGCGTCGCCGATTCTTTGGACGCTGAGCGAGAAGCCAAGCCGAATCGAATCAAATCAGGCTGGACCAAATCAGCCTAGCCCGTGTCTGATGGTTCAGGGGGCTTCTTTGTAGGATGCCCCGTCGGAGCCGTCTTCGGCTTCTTTGGGCTTTGTGATCGTCAGCCTTTTTTGCATATGGGCGATCGGGCCTGGCTTGTCGATTGCGTATGCCTGAGAGTCCTGGCGTGCAGCGCAGATTATGCGCATCTTTATCTTGTGTTCTGGACTTGGAAGCGGATTTGGCCGATGGAGCGTGGATATGAGTGTGCATTTGGAAACGGATATTCCTGACAACGAGTCGCTGGCCGACCCAGGTGAATATATGGCCGATGTTTCGACGCAACTGGCTTCGGGCGTGCTTGGGTTGATGGGATTTATGGTGGCTTTGGTGGTTGGATTGATCGCGGGGAACCCGGTTCTGGTGATTTTGATGCGTGCGATTGTCGCGATGTTGGTGTGCGCGATTGTCGGGCGGGTGCTCGGGGCAGCGGGGGAGATTTGTGTTCGTGAGTATGTGACGAAGTACAAGTCGGATCGTCCTCAACCGACCAAGCCTCGGGAGCTTATTGATCTTGATCGCGAGCAGCGTGCCCATGAGTCGGTGGTCGATACCATGAAAAAAGCTGCATAAAAAGAAGATGTTGACTACCACATTGATGGTCTTGTTTCGATATACTAAGGTCGGCTCGGGTGAAGGATTCGCCCGGATCGACATTCCATCGGTTTTCCGCAGGCGTGCGTTGATATCGGACGGGTCTGAGTTTGAACTTTGAATCGTCGGGTTTGCGGAAGAAGAGAACCCCATATCTGCCTTTCGGGATATGGGATTTGTCAAGGGCCAGTTGTCAAGGGCCAGTTGTCAAGGGCCAGTTGTCAAGGGCCAGTTGTCAAGGGTTAATTTTCAAGGGTCAATTTGTCAAGGGTCAAGGAGCCGACCAATGACTGCGATGAGATCAAAGTACGCATCACGCAACTCTGTCGAGCATGCGACCGCGAGCAACCTGCCCACGCGGTTCGACGATATTCCCATGCCTGAAATCTGGGCGATGTACAAGACGGATCCGAGCGAGGAGCTTCGGAACTTTTTGATTGAGAAGTTTCTCAACTTGGTCAAGTACAACGCTGAGCGAATTTACAAGCGTTTGCCCGACGAGGTTGATCTTCAAGACTTGATGTCCGCCGGGCTCTTTGGATTGATGGACGCGATCAATGCCTACGACCTTGAGCGAGGCGTGAAGTTCGAGACCTACTGCGCCCAGCGGATCACCGGGGCGATTCTCGACGAGCTGCGTTCGATGGACTGGGTGCCTCGTCTGGTGCGTCACCGCACATCCAAGGTCGAAGCAGCCCGTCAGCAAATCCAGATGGAGTTTGGGCGCAAAGCTTCCGATCAGGAGATCGCTTCTCGGCTTGAGATCGACAAAAATGAGTTCATCAAATACAAGCGAGACTCAAGCTCGGTCTCGGTGACGAGTATCACCCGCAAGTGCTATCAATCCGAAGGCTCACGCGAACTCCGCGAAATTGATGTCATCAAGGACGAACACCAGACCAGCCCGGTCAAGCTCATCCAACGCCAAGACCTCAAAGAGCTCATGACCAAAGGACTCACCCGGGCAGAACGCCTGATCGTGGTGCTCTACTACTACGAAGGCATGACGATGAAAGAGATCGGCACGACGCTCGATCTTTCGGAATCACGCGTCTCGCAGATGCACTCGTCGATCTTGGCAAGACTCAAGGCCCAGATGCAGCACCGGATGCGCGAGCTCGAACCCGTGAAAGTGACCTGATCCGAATCTGTATGCCAGCGTGCAATGTTCTCTTTGACCGATCGCCTGTGTGCGATCGGTTTTTTCTGCGGAATCGGGTTGATGATTCGAGGTCGGCTCCCTTGACTGCTCTATGCCGATCCAAGCCTACATCGCGATGGGGAGTAATCTGGGCGATCGCCACGCGAACATCCAAGGCGGGCTCGATGCGATCGAGGCACTCGAATCGACCGCAATCATCCAATGCTCGAGCATTATCGAGACGCTGCCCATCGGGCCCGGCGAGCAGGGCCAATATCTCAATGGCGTGGTCTTGGTGCAGACTGACCTTGAGCCTCGGGTGCTGCTCGAGTTGCTCCTCGAAATCGAAGCAACATTCGGACGCGATCGCGCAAGCGAGCAGCGGTGGGGGGCGCGGACACTCGATCTCGATGTGCTGATCTTTGGCGATCGGGTGATCGACGAGCCCGGACTCACGATCCCACACCCGCGCCTGCACCAACGATCATTCGTGCTCGAGCCTTTGTGCGAACTTGCGCCGATGCTGATGATCCCCGGGTATGAAAAAACACCCCAGGCATTGCTCGGGGTGCTCGGAGAATCTGGAATGGGATAGCCTGGGTTTACCCTGCTTCGGCCCGTGGGTGAGCATCTTTGTAGGCATCTTCGACACGCGCCGTCGAGAGGTGGGTATAGACCTGGGTCGTCGAGAGTGATTGATGCCCGAGGAGCTCTTGGACCGAGCGCAGGTCGGCGCCGTTGTCGAGCAGGTGGGTGGCGAATGAGTGGCGCAGGGTGTGTGGAGAAATCGAAGGATCAAGCCCCACTGCGCGGAGGTATTTGTCAAGTTTTCGGCGGACGGAGCGCGAGGAGAGGCGCTTGCCGTGCTTGTTGAGGAAGAGAGGAAGTGGATCTTCGCCGGCATCGCGGGCAGCCCATATGGGAGCGAACTTGATATCGCTGGCCATCAGCTCGATGTATCGGCGGACCGCACCGAGCGCGTGCGATCCCAGTGGTACGATGCGTTCTTTGCGTCCCTTGCCTCGGACATGCATCGCTTCATTCTCGAAGTCGAGATCGTCATGATTGAGCCCGACGAGCTCGGAGACACGGATGCCTGTGGAGTAGAGTGTTTCGAGCATCGCTCGGTCTCGACGCCCGAGCACATCGGCATCGTTTGGTGCAGCGAGGAGTTGTTCGATCTGCTCGATGGTGATGGCTTTGGGCAGGCGTTTGGATTGGCGAGGCGTGCGGATGAGGGTCATCGGATTGGTGGCGGTGTATCCGAGCCGATTGCCCCATTTGTAGAATGAACGGAGGGTGGCGATCTTGCGGGCCATGGTGGCTGGGGAGTAGCTCTGCTCGGAGAGGAACCCGAGGAATCCACGGATCAGGTCTGCATCGGCGGTGCAGATGGTGTTGGTGATTGTTGGGCGGTCGATTTTTCCGACAATATCAGACCCATTCTTTGTGCATGAGTTGAATGCGTGTTGTTCGGCTTCTGGGTCGATGCTCACGCCGGTATCTTCGCAGAGGTATTCGATAAACTGCCGAAGGTCTGCGCCATAGCATCGCGCGGTGTAGGGCGAGAAGTGGCGTTCATCAGTGAGGTATTCGGAAAAGTGTTGTGTGATTGGAATGGTCGTCATCCGCGAACTCCGGTGGAAATGCAAGGGGCTGTGCCGTGCCAAGTTGGTATGAAACAGTGACTACGAATGTGCTATCGGTCGTTCGATGACCCGGCTGAAGGCGTATCGGTGTGATGATGCACAACTATCTCAGATGCGATGAGCTCGGCATCGCTCCATGTGAGCTCGATGTTCGGGTCATCGGCAATTTCTGCCAGCCTTTCGAGCAAATCGGCGGTTTGTTCGGGGGCGCAGGCGAAGCGCCAGAAGTGTGGAGGCCTTTGGAGCGTCACACACACCATGTCCGAAGCGTTTGTTTGAGACTGGTCCTGAGACTGGTCCTGGGATTGGGTTGGATGTCTTTGATCTTGGTTCACCGATGCACTCCCTGACCAACGAGGCATCGGTGCCAAGTCAGCGATCTGGGCGCCTTGTGCGACGCATCTCGCGTGACAGGCGGAGCCATTCCTCGTCAATCAATCGCCCCATCGTGTGATGGGCGACGAACTGTGTGTACAGGTCCATGCTTGCCAGGTACACCCGCCAGGCCAGTGCGCTGGTGTGGTCGCTGCGTCCGTCGGCGTAGGTGCGAACCGCCATCAACACGCTGTGGTCTCGTGCATCGAGATGCTCGGAAACCACCGAGACGGGTTCGCCTGCAAACGAAAGCCCATCGAAGGTGCCAAAGTCGGAGAACGCCATGGTCAGCGCCCGCGAATCGAGCTTGGTCTGCGACGCATTGGCCATCGCGCCGGGGCGAGCATACAACGCCAGTGCAATCCCAAGGACTGGTGGGTTGTAGGGGTCGTAAGCGGTAATCGAGCTGGCGAGCACGGCATCGGCGCCAAGGTACTCGGCGACCTTGTGGGCATCGGCGGAGGATTGAATCCCGCGGGTGAAACCCAGCGATCGCATCGCCTCGATCGAGCGATTCAAAGGCAGGCATCGGACGCCTCGGATTCCCTGAGCAGCGGCGACAATGGCATCGCCGATCGTGAGCTCGTTGGCCAATGATGTTCCCGATTCATTGATCGGGGGGATCACCGCCCAGAGGGCTTGCCCATTGGCCGTATCATAAGGTGACACAATGACGCCGGGGGGAAAGAGGGTGTCGCGTTTCGAGTTCATGGCGCAGCCGCCCATCGCGATCGAAGAGATCGCCATCAGCGCTGCGAGAAGAAACGAAGCAAGCATGGTCTGTGCACTTGTCATGGCGTCCTGCCGAATACAAAGACGGGCATCCATTCCCGTCCGAATGTTCAATCTCAAACACAAGCGTTCGAGCGGAAACATCCCGAGCACATTTCTATGCTGGGGATGCGGTGGGTGGGTTATAAGGGGTTAGTTATCTCTTGGGTTTGTGGTTGGAACGGTGGCGAATGAGTCGGCCAGATCGGGCATCATCACGCTCGCTGCTCGGATTGCAGGCGAGAGTTCCATCGACCAGAGGTGATCTTGCCCGTCCATGTTCGAGACGAAGAAGATATCGTTATTTCGACCCCAGACGGGCATCAGGTCGATGGTGTCGCCATCGGTGAGTTTGATTTTGCCGGTGCCTTTGGTCGAGACCATCCAGATGGTCGATGATTCCGGGCGTGCTGCTTGCCCGTTGGACCATGATTCAGAGTTGGGCACCGCAGCGAAGGTGATGAACTTGCCATCGGGCGACCATGATGGGTTGATCAGCGCCTGGTTTGGACCAGTTGCGATCTCGGTCTCTCGGCTTGCAGTCCCTGGGGTGGGGTTGAAGTCGAGTGTCCAGATCGAGAAGGCGCGATCGCCTCGTTCTCTCGAGCGTTGGAAGAGGATCTGGTCAGCGCCGGCGATGCCGGTTCCGGGGACGGGGCTCCATTCGGGGAAGAGTCCGAACCCGATGAACTGAGCGCCGGTGTCAGCAAGGACATCCTTGACCCAGATTTCCCAACGACCTGATTGCTGACCGAGTCGGCAGAAGGCGATCTGTCGGCCGTCGGGTGACCAGGTCGGGTGAAGATCATTGGCAGATTCGTTGGTGAGCTGAATAACCTTGCCACCTTCGAAGGGCATGATGTAGAGGTCCCAGGTGCCGCTGCGGTCTGAAGCGAAGGTGATGTATTGTCCATCGGGTGAGATGGCGGGCATGACATCTTGCGCCGGGTCATCGGTGAGGCGGGTGACGACCGAGCCGGTGACTGATTTGATGTAGAGGTCTGCGGTTGGTCGGTGCTGGGTCGAAGCGAAGATGATGAACTTGCCGTCGGGTGTGACGATGGGGTCAAAGTCCGACCCGGCGTAAGAGCTTGTCACTTGGCGGACATTGATGGTGGCGCGAACCGCATCGCCATTGGTTTCGGAGGGGAGCTCGATGCCCATCGCGTTGGCATAGACGAAGGCGGAGATGTCTCCGGACTGGAGTGCAGCGGGCGCTTTGGTGTTTTCGGTGAAGTAGGGTGCCCGTCTGGCGGGTTTGGGTTGATCGGCGGTGCCCAGTTGCATCTCGAACTCGTCGGTTGGTTCTGTTGGATCAGCTGATGCAGCCCAGTTGTCTTGGGTGATTGTGGTGCTCGATGCGATCGGTTCCGGAGCATATGGGTTGCTTGGAGCATGATGCTGCGGCGTTTCAAAGGTTTCTTGAGTTGTCGGCGGGGTGAATGAGCCGGTATCGGATTCAGCGCTGAGTGCGTATTCGAGGGTGGCGCTCGAGTTGCTCTTGAGTGTGCCGTGCTCGAATGGTGCAGCTTCGGATTCCTGAGCATCGGCGACGAAGTACGAACTTGTGCGCGCCGAAGCGTTTTCGTGGCGTGCCTGCTCCATTTGAAGCTGGGATTGTTTGTCTTTATTCCAGAATCCTGCTCGCTTTGTGCCACAGGCGGGCATCGTTGCGATGGTCCCTGCGAGTGCGAGCATCATGAGGGGACGCCAGGTCTGGTTGATTGCTGGGAATACTGGGCTTGTCATTTGATTGGCCTCTGGTTTGGGCTCGTGGCGGATCGTTCTTGGTCGGCGGGCTCCGCCCGATCGACCTGTCGTTGCCCTCGTGTTTCTCCAGATGAATCATCCGGGTGGTGGAGGGGCGATTGGGATGGGCCATGCGGATCTCCGATCCACGACAAAGCACCTCCCGCGTCATGCCCTTTATCGGACTGGTTCACCCGATATCTTGAAGCCCAATAACTTTGTTGAGGCGAATAACATGAGATGGAGGCAAAAAAATGACCAAATAGGGATCGGTGTGTGCAAAAAAAGAGCTGGGCGGGCCCCACCACAGGCCCGCCCAACGAGGGAGAGAGCGGATTGGTCTCTCGAAGCGGTGTCTTGATTCAGCGAGTTTTCTCTTCACACAACCTCTTTATTTATACAATCCGTCGGCGGGACATCATCGCGGGGGTATCGCCTGGTCGATCCCACCGGGCATGGCGCCCGCGGGGTTGCTGGGAGCAGATGAGATGCTCGAGGTAGGTATTGAGTGATTTTTGCTCGAACTGCGCGAGGTACTCTGCGGTGGCTGAGCGGTTGATCGAGATGATTTGATCGACGACCTGCTCACGCGAGAGCTCGACCCGCGGGGCATCGGGAAGATCGGCAGCGTGCGCGTTGGTGTGGGGGGTGCGGG
>WFPK01000090.1 GCA_015487555.1 Phycisphaerales bacterium | reverse complement strand
GGGGTGGATGGAGAAAGGGGGAGTGGGGTTAGATGGTCGATTTGGTCATCTCGGTGGCGCTTTTGAGCAGGCCTAGGACTTGTTGGGCGCTTTGGCGGTTGATGTCGATGGCCATGATGGAGGCTTGTTCGAGGATTTGGGCGCGGACGAGCTTGGCGGCCTCGGCTGCGAAGTCGGTGTCTTCGATCGATGAGCGTGCGCCGGTGAGGTTGATGAGTTCTTCGGAGAGGACGGATCGCTTGGAGTCGATCTCGTTGAGCTCGTTGCCGATCGCGCCGCGGGTGCGGGCGATTTTATCGACGCTTTCTTGAGCGAGGAGCTGGGCAGCTTCTGGGTCTTCGAAGGCCAGGGTGGCCAAGGACTCGAGCCCCTGAGCGATTGAGCCTGTGGTGTATTCGCTTAGGACGGATCGCCCTTTGAATGTGGTGGTTTGGGCGATGGTGTTGATCGAGCTTAGGACCGAGCCAATTTCGAGCGCGAGGGCGTCTTGTTCTTCGTCGGTATTGCCTGCTTTGTTGGCTGCGCGGATGACGAGTTCGTTGAGCTCGATGACTTTTTCGTTGATGACGGAGAGCCCGCCCTCTTTGGCACCGAGGTAGGACTCGGTCTGGTTGAAGGCTTTGAGCTGGGACTCGATCGAGTAGATGCGGGCTTTGTATTGCTCAACAGCGACCATGCCTGAGGGATCGTCCGAGGCGCGGTTGATTTGCTTGCCCGTGGCGAGGCGCTCGAAGGACTCGGCGACCTGCTCTTGGTTCTGGGTCAATGCGCGGATGCCGAAGTTGAAGTTGGCGAAGCTGCCGATTCTCATAGCTGTGTAATCGGACGAAAAGGGATGCGGATTGTGTGCAAGGTGTTGTTTGGACAGAATTTGCGACTCTTCGCCGGTTCGGCGATAGAATCGGGCATGAGCCCGAACCAGCACGAGTTTGATCAGGATTGGGATTTGTCGGAGGGTTTGGATCCCGAGGGCCCATCGGCCCAGGACCTTGATCGGTTTGGTGACGAGGTGGACCCTTGCCCCAACTGTGGGGCGATGATCTATGACCAGGCCGAGATATGCCCCAAGTGTGGGTGGTATCTTGGAGAAGTACCCAAATCGGTGTCGTTGTGGGTGGTGCTTGGGGTGTGCGGGCTGATTGTGGTGCTCTTGGGATTCATGTTCTGAGTGTGTTGTTTGCGCTTTGTTTGAGGATGAGATTTCGGATGTTCTTTCGTAGGGATCGGTTCGTGGGCATCCGCTGGGGGGAATTGTTCGTATAGTTGCGGGGACGACGCCGGGCGTGGTTGCGGGTATGCTCGGCGGCTGGTGTCTTTGCATATTGTTACACTTTGAAAATCGGGCGGAGCTTTTTTATGTCGATCGAGCACACAAGAACCAAACCCATCGCGTTGCCGAGTCGGCTGGCGTTTTCACTCGTCGAGCTCTTGGTGGTCATCGCGATCATCGCCTTGCTCATGGCGATCTTGCTGCCCGCGCTCAGCGGTGCTCGGCAGGCGGGGCTCAAATCGGGCACCCAGAACATGATCAACGCCTTGACCAACGCGGCGAGCTCGTTCTCGAATGACCACGGCTCGCGGATGCCCGGGTATTTCTCGCCCTATGAGATGGGCAGCCAGAGCAACATGGGCAGCGGGGGAGGCGACAAGTCGGGGATGTCGGCGATGGAGAATGTCATGCTCGAGCTCGGTGGGCCCGATGCCATCTTGGGGCGCATGGATGATGACGGCGTGCCCGCACCCAACCCTGCGCAAGGGATCATTGCGATCGCGCCCTTTGTCGATGATGCCAACCGCAAGCCTGTGATTGTCAATATCAATCTGATTGGTACCAAGGGGGCGTACTTTGCGCCCGACAAGAAGTTCATCCGCACGATGGATCATGAATCTCGGCAGCAGTCGCCTCGGAATCCTGGCAATGTCGGGCAGGGGTTGATGCCCGATGTGGTCGATGCCTTTGGCAATCCGCTTCTGGCCTGGGTCAAGGATGAGGGCTCGCGCGGGTCGATCGACCCGGATGTGGGCGATCCTGACAATGTCTATCGCCAGTTCGCCACACTGACTTCCGATGGCGGCGGGGCGGATGATGGGCCTGCATGGTTCTATCTGGCGTCGAACGAGACTTTCTTTGGTGATGAAGCAGACAATGTGGGCGACTCGGGCGCCAACCAGCGGGCATTGAGTGCCCTGAGCCCCCAAGATCCGCAAGGGGCCGATGTCGAAGCGATTGATCGGATTCGCACGCTGACATCGCTACTCGCCAGCCCGTCGTACTATGTGCTCGAAGCTGGCGAAACACTTGCGGGTGTGCCTCTTGATGAAATCTATCCCGCTCGCCCGCGTGGACGGCTGATTATTCAATCTGCTGGCGTTGATGGGTACTACTTTGCAACCAATGACAAAGGATGGAATCGGAATGCCCATGCCGATGGCGGCCGTTTCCGCCTTGACTTTGGGAGCAACTACAAGGTTGAGGCCAACAACGAACGGCTTACCGACGAAGACGGCAAGTTCATCACCGGCGATATCGCCAGCGACTTTGATGATATCCTCGGGACGGTGAACTAGGCGAGAGGTAAGAAAAGACCCCCTCCGTCTGCTGCGCAGCCACCTCCTCCGCAGGCGCGAGGGAGGAGATGGGGGCGGCGTATGATTTCCTTCCTGAACCCCGCGCGATGCGGGGTTCTTTTTTCGATGCCTGGGTGATATTTGGCCCTGACGATGCGCATCGAATGTGGAATGCGGATACAACAGCCCTGTGAGCGCATCATCAGTCCAGCAAGCCCGTCGGCGTGCCCTTTTCGCATGGGGCGCGATGATTGCAGGGATTGTGATCGGGTACCAACTCTCGGGCGTGGGTTCGTTGGTGTGGTTGAGTATTGCCTGTGGGTTCCTTGGTGTTTCGATTGTGGTTGGTGGGCGATGGAAATCGGGTTTGCTTGTGCTGACGGTTGTCGGATTGGGCGCTGGGCTTGTCGGGTTGCGGATACATGAGGCTTCGGTGGATCGGCTCGATCGGCTGATTGCTGGGCAAGGGGGGGGACAAGAGCGCGGGCAAGTTTGGGATTCGAGTGTGCCCATCGAGATCAGGGGGGTGCTCATTGATCCGGTCCAGACGCGGATCACGCCGGCGTCGCTGGGCGATCCGCCGATGTGGACAACCAAGCAAACCCGGACGCGCATCGAGATTGATCGGGTGTATATGCGCGATGCCCATGGGCGTGGGTCATGGATTGAAGCATCGGGGATTGCCAAGCTGATCTTGCCTGATGAAGCGCCTTTGAATGGGCCAAGGCTTGGCGCGGGTGATCGTATTGAAGTGCTGGGGATGTTCTCGCCTGCGGGGGAGGCGCGCAACTTTGGTGATCTGGATTGGGCGGCGCTCAATGCTCAGTCGGGGCGGGTGGGGACGGTGGCGGTGACGGATTGGTCGATGATCGCGCGCATCGAGCACACGGGATTGATCGGGCGAGCGAAAGGGGTGCTGCTTGGTTGGCGCGGGGTGCTTCGGGTTCGTGCGCTGGGAGCCCTTGGGCTTGGGGCTGATGGGGTGTCGGGTGACGATCTGGCCCATCGTTCGGTGCTCGGTGCGTTACTTTTGGGCGAGCGTGATCCGAGCTTTGATCAGGTGTACGAATCGTTTCAGCGTGTGGGGGTGGCCCATGTGCTGGCGATCTCGGGGTTTCATCTGGCGCTGGTGATTCTGCTGGGCGTGCTTGCGATTCGGCTCATCGGCGAGCACCCGCGGATTGAGTCGGCGATCATCATCACGATTCTGGTGCTGGGCGTGTTGATGATCCCGATGCGCCCTCCGATTGTGCGCGCGGGGGTGATTGTGGTTGTGCTGATGATTTCGGATCGGCTTGGGCGTCGGTATGATCGGCTGACGGTTTTGGCGTGGGTGGGGGTTGGGCTTTTGATCTGGAGGCCTATGGATGTGTTCTCGCTTGGGTATCAGTTGAGCATGGGGATCACCGGGTTGTTGGTGATGCTTTCGCATCGCGAGACTGGCGAGCACATGGCGGTACTCAACCGATCAACTTTTACGACCGCGAAGATGAAAGCCGGGCGAGGCGTGCTGGGCAAGCTGCGATTGGGTGTGTTTGAAACGACCAAGGCGAACTTTGCGTGCTGGGCAGCCGCGATGCCTGCGATTGCGTATCACGCCGGGATTGTCAGCGTGCTGGCGCCGATCGTGTCGCTGGTGTTGATCCCGATGGTGGTGGTGCTGATGGTGCTCGGGTATGGGCAGATTGCGTTGGGCGTGCTGAGCCCGGAGCTGGCAGCACAGACGATCGGGATCGTGGATTGGTCGAGCCAAGTGGTGAGCCAGTTCATTGGGTGGGTCGATGCGCTGGGGTGGTCCTCGGTGGGTGTGGGTTCGATCGGGTGGGTGTGGACGATCGGCGCTACCGCGTGGATCGGGGCGATGGTCGTTGGCAAGTCGAAGGTGCGCAGCCCATCGGCGGTGCTCGTGGCGGGCGTGCTGATCGTGTGGGGCATCGGGTTGGGCGTGATGGAAAGGCCTGATCGGCTTCGGATTGATATGCTCGATGTCGGCGATGGATCGGCGGTGCTGATTCAATCAGATGGCGAAGGATTGATCTGGGATTGCGGATCGCTTGATCGGCGGGTCGGGCAGAGCACACGCCGAGGGGCGCGGGCGGTTGGGCTTTCTCGAGTCCGCGATGCGATCGTGACGCATGACAATATTGATCATTTCAATGGGGTGCTTGATCTTACGCAAGCCCTTGGGCTCGAACGGGTCTGGATCACCCGGCGGATGATTGATGATCCATCGCCGAGCTGGCGGATGATCGAAGATCAACTGGTGTCGATGGGGGTAGAGATTCTCGAGCTGAGCGCAGGCACACGGATCGCGTTGGGGGATGTCGAGCTCGAATGCCTTTGGCCCGAGCCGGGGTTGATTGATTCGATGAGCCAGAACAATACCTCAGCGGTGGTGCGGATCGAGGTGCGGGTTGATGAAGGGCCCATGCGCACGGTGGTGCTCACCGGCGACATCGAGCGCCAGGCGATGGAGGCGATTGTGCGCACACACCCGGAACTCCGCGCCGATATCATCGAGCTGCCTCACCATGGGAGCACCAAGCCCGGAGCATTCGCATTTGTCGTAGCGCTCGATCCTTCGATCGTGCTTCAATCGACAGGGCCGGGTCGGTTCGATGATCCGCGGTGGGATGCGGTGCGAAAAGGGCGCATCTGGTATACGACTGCTGATCGAGGTGGGGCGTGGGTGAAAATCATGCCCGATGGCGAGCTCAAACATGGATGGGCGCAAGGGCAATAGTCAGGCGCAATAACCAGGCACAATAACCAGGC
>WFPK01000089.1 GCA_015487555.1 Phycisphaerales bacterium | reverse complement strand
GTGGCGAGCCGGGCAATGCGGACGATCGGCTGGTCGGATGCGTCGATGATGGTTTGTCCGTAGAGCCCGTGTTGCCGTCGATGCCGTTTAGTCATGCCGTCCTCTACGCGCCTCGATCAAGGATGGTTCCGGGGTTTTGGACAGGGCAATCTGAAAACAACCACGGCTTGGCTTGACGAGTAGTTTACTCTTCGTTAGATATGTGATTGCCCATGTGACCCGGCTATAGACCTTTGTTTGCACATTGCTTGGAAGCCGTTCTGCTTTATCCTCTTCCGAGAGATTCATCCGGTCAGCCATGAGCGTGACGGCGTCAGCGATGGTGCAGGTGGGGCGCTCAGCGGCCGCTTCAAGGATTGGCTTCATAAACGCGGTGAATTTAGGAACAGCCATGTTTATGTCTCCTCATCAAGCAGATCAACCGCTCTGAACCGCTTGCCTTCGAGCATTTCGAGGCTCGCGCCGCCTCCGGTGGAGACATGGGACAAGCGATCCGCGACGCCAAAGATTTCCGCAGCTGCAGCCGAGTCGCCGCCGCCGACGATGGAAGTCGCGCCGGCATCGGTGGCCTCGGCGACCGCTTCGGCGATCAGCTTGGTGCCCATCTTGAATGGCATCCACTCAAACACACCCATCGGCCCATTCCAGAGGATGGTCTTGGATGCCTTGATGATCTGGGAATATCTCGCAGCGGTCTTGGGGCCGATGTCGAGCCCCATGAATCCGTCCTTGATCTGGTCGTCGAAGACTTCGATATCGCCTGCTTTTTCAGCGAAGATCGTCGAGCAGATGTGATCCTCGGGGAAGTGCAGGTCGGTCTTGGACTCGGCTGCCAACTCGATGATCCGCTTGGCTTCGCCGAGCATGTCCTCTTCGACGATCGAGGTGCCGACGCTGTGTCCCAGCGCCTTGAGGAAGGTGTACGCCATCGCCCCTCCCACGAGGATATGGTCGGCCTTGGGCAAGAGGTGTTCGATCGCGGGGAGCTTGTCGCTGACCTTTGCGCCCCCGAGGATCACGGTGAAGGGGCGATTGGGATCGGCGAGTGCTTCGGTGAGGTAGGCGAGTTCTTTTTCGACCAAGAACCCAGCGACCTTAGGCTTGTTGCCCATCGCCAAAGGCAGGGCGACCATCGAGGTGTGCTCGCGGTGGCAGGTGCCAAAGGCGTCGTTGACATAGACATCACCGAGCTCGGCGAGCTGGTTGGCAAAGTCCGGTTCGCCTCGCTTTTCGCATCCGTGAAACCGGAGGTTTTCGAGCAGGATCACATCGCCGTCGTTCATCGCATCGACCGCTTGTTTGATCTCGGGTGCTTTGCAGTTCTGCGCCGGGATTTTGACTTCCTTGCCCAGCAGCTCGCTGAGCCGTTGGGCGATCGGAGCCATCGAGTAGGCTTCTTCATAGCCTTTGCCCGCCGGGCGACCCAGGTGCGACATGAGGATCGCTTTGCCGCCGCGTTCGATGACCGAGCTGATGGTGGGCAGGGCTGCTTTGATTCGTCGATCGTCGGTGATGGTCGAGCCATCGAGTGGGACATTGAAATCCACCCGGATCAGGACTCGTTTTCCTTTGACATCGGTGTTGGCGATAGATTGCTTTGGCATGTGTGATCTCCCTTATTCGATGTGTTATTCTATGCCCGGTGCCATGCAGGTGTGGGTGCCACGGTTTGACCGTCTTCGGCAAGCCGTGTCTTGGAATCTTCAGTGTCATCAGAGTCGCCAATAGAGTTCCCAATCATCCCAAGAGCACGGCTTGCCCTTCGGGTCAAGCCGTGGCACCCGCCGATCACTCATCAAAAAACGGGCAGATCGCCCGTTGGAAGTTCAGAGTTTGTGATGCGTTTAGTCTTCGAGCATCTCGCCCGATCGCCCGCGGACTTGAGCAGAGCCGGTGTCGAGCAACCCATCGCGCATCTTGCGGAGCTGGGCCTGGATCGAGGCGTCGATGAGCTGATCGCCCATGCGGAGCTTGATCCCCCCGAGCATCGACGAATCGGTGTAGGGGTGCATGATGACATCCTTGCCCAATGACGACGAGAGCTGGGCGCGAACCGATTCGAGCTCGCCGGTACCGATCGGCGTCGCGGTGAACACATCGACCTCGATGCGTCCGAACTGATCTTGCACAAGCCCATCCATTGCGGTGGCGATCTGCGAGAGATTGGCCAATCGTCCTTTGCGATTGAGCTGGCGGAGGAAGTTGAGCGTGAGTCCTGAGACCTTTCCTGCGAACATTCGCTCGAGCGATGCGTCGCGTTTGCCCGAATCGATCAGACGCGAAGCGAGGAGCTCGGAGAAGGCCTTGTCATGGCGGGCGAGCTCGACGATGTCTTCGAGTTCGCCAAGGATGGACTCGGCATTGGCCTGCCCGCCTGCGTGCTCGGCGAGCTCGAACAGACTCTTGGCGTACACCTTGGCCAGGGCATCAGGTTGTGCTTCGATCAAAGGCATGGTTCTCTCCGGGGGCAGGGGCAACGCCTGGCAAAGGCCAAGCGGGTTGGATTAGCAGTTGACCGACTTCATCTCGGCGAGCGATTCATCCATCAGCTTCTGCTGATCGTCCACCGTCACCTCACGAGCAAGAATCTTGCCCGCCATGACCGTGGCCAGATTCACCGATTCGTTATAGAGCTCGTTGAGTGCCTGCTTCTTGGCCGCGTCGATCTCGGCAACAGCCTTCTCACGCATCGCTGCGAGCTCAGCGTCGGCGGTGGCTTTGAGCTGGGCAGCCAGGGCGCCTTGCTGGGCGCGGGTTTCTTCGAGCATCTTCTGCGACTCGGCCCGGGCGCTGGCGAGGTTTTTCTCGTACTCGTCGAGTGCTTCCTTGGCCTGCTTGCGTGCTTCTTCTGCCGCGGCGATCTCGCTGACGATCTTCTCGTTGCGCTCATCAAGCCCCGATACGATCTTGGGCCAGATCATCGTCGCCGAGATGCCCAGCACGATCAGGAAGAGCGCGATCGCGGTGACGCCGGGGATGACTCCGGCGCTTGGGTTCTCGATGACCGAGGATTTCTCAGCAGCCAGAGCAGCCGAGCTCATCGCGGAGACAGCAAGGAACAGTATGAGTGTGTGACGCTTCATCAGCAGTTCTCCAATAGGCACCCGCTCTGGGGCGCTTTGAATCAGTGTAAAAGCCAGGCCCGGGCATATTTCAGTCCGGGCTTGGTGGTTGTTTGATTAGCCGAACACTGCCAGCAAACCGACGACGACCGCAAAGAGGGTCGCACCTTCGATAAGTGCAGCAGCGAGGATCATGTTGGTACCGATGGTACCCGATGCTTCAGGCTGACGGGCGATCGACTCGAGCGCACCCTTGCCGACCATACCGATACCGATGCCGCCGCCGACGACTGCAAGACCAGCACCGATGGCTGCCAGGCCCTTGCCGATGTTTTCAACACCCGCAGCTGCGGCTTCGGCAGCCGGGGAAGGATCAGCCGCCATCGCCATTGGGGCGAAAAGTGCGACGGTACCAGCTGCGAGAACGATTTTCTTGGTGAGCTTCATTTCAGAAATTCCTTTCAGAGGCCGATTCTTTGTGTATTCGACCAGAACCTTGGAAATGCGGGAAGAATCCACTGTCGATCCAACTCGGACCGCAATGGCCTTGGGTGCCTCCCCGCGGTAGCCCCAGGCCCAACTATTACGAAAAACAGATCACGCGAGGCCTGCCTCAGCGAGATCGTGTGCGGTTTCGTGTTCATCATGATGCGCAAGCAACGAGATGAACACCGTCGTGAGGAACATAAACACAAACGCCTGCAAGAACGAGACAAACAACTCGAGGAAGTAAATCGCGATCACCGCGACACTCGAGATGATCCCCACAGGCAATCCGACCAATCCAATATTGCTAAATCCGTCCGCTGCAAACCCGAGCAACACCGCGACGAGAATATGACCCGCCGTCATGTTGGCAAACAAGCGAATCGACAACGCGATGGGCTTGATAAAAGTACCGAGAATCTCAATCGGGATAATAATCGGCCAGACAAAGATCGGTGCACCAGCAGTCAGGTGCTGGAGGTACCCAGCGACACCAAGTTCCTTCAACCCCGCCCAGTTAATCATCAACCCTGCCAAGATCGAAAGCGCTGCAGTGATGTAGATACTCTGGGTCGCGGTCCCGCCGATAAAGGCACGATGCTCAGCAAGCATCTCGGGAGCGAACTGACCGGCCATCAGATTCTGAAAATCAAGCAAAGGCACCAAACCCAGCAGGTTATTGATCAGGATAAAGAAGAAGATTGTCCACAAGAAAGGCATGAACCGATCGGTGCGTTCATGGAGCAGCGGGCGGACGGTGCTCTCGCGGAGATACCCGCAGATCACCTCGATCATATGGGCAAAGCGTGATCTGGTGACCCACCGATGGTGCCCATCGCCTTCCTGCCCGGTTGCCACCGCTTTGGCGACGAAGAGCCCGCCGAAGATCATGATGAGCGCCGTGATGACCATGTTGGTCTGGGCGGACGACCAGATCCACCATCCGCCTTCGGATATCCAAAATGGATGATTGATGACATGGGCCACCGGATCAGAAGCTGCAAGTGTGAGATTCGACATCAGGAAATACCCTCCGCATCAACGCTCGGCATCATGGCGGGCGTGTGCTTCTGGATCAGTGAGAGAACCGCTGCCACATCAATGATGAGCGTCACCATCAACACAGCAAGCATCGTCAGGAAGAAAACAACCCGGTCTGGGCCCACGAGCACATAGAACGCGATGCCGATCGTCAGCACCGTCAAGGCACGGATCATGGTGCCCGCGAGCACGGGTACGCTCCAGGCGTGGGCCTCTTTGGGAGGCATCATCAGCAAGATACCCATCGGGATCAGCACGCCGGGGATGGTTGCAGCGAGCGTCCAAAGCCCATCACTCCACAGACCACCCCGTTGTTGGGAGATAAACCCGCCAACGAATGCGATCACGACGCACGCACCCAGCGCGATTGATCCTGTTGGGATCAAAGGCAGCGCTACCGCGTGGTCTGTCGTTTCGTGAGCCATAGATTCGGTGTTCGTGTGCGTGAAAGTGAGCTGAGTCCCTGCTGGTGTCCATCCCAGAACTCCAATCCTGCCGGGCGAGAAGGATAGGGGGCACGAACCGGATCGGCGAGTCGAGAACAGACAGTTTTGCACCCTTTCTTGACAAGTTTTCGTCAGGCAGGAATCCGGGTGTTGGCGGATCAAGTCTCGGGGTCGCCATCGGTTCTTGGGGAGGACTTGGATTGTTCTTTATTGAGGTCCATCGCCTCGCGGATAAACCGGTAAAACCCGACCACAAGCCCCGTAATTGCCAAAATAATCGTCCAGAGCAGCCCGGTATCGGTGATGAGGGTGTCGATTCCGTATCCGATCGCGCCCAGCCCGATCATCCCATAGACCGGATCGAGGGCGATGCTCCACGCCTTGGCCTGGCGGGCCCGATCGCCTTGGGATGTCTTGTTCTCGGGGGGCATGGCTTTATCCTACCAGAATCGGCATCGGTTGGTCGATCTGGTCAGTGAATCTTCCCGAAAGCGAAAGTCCTCGCGTGTCCGGTAGCTTCTTTGAGTTTCGAGATATCCGAGCCCGAGCCCTGGGCGTTGTCGGGTCGTCCGCCGCCCTTGCCGCCCATGATTCCTGCGACTTCCCGAATCCAATCCCCCGCCTTGAGCCCCTTGGTGACCAGCCCCGTCGGCACCGTGGCCATCAACGCGACACGACCCGCATCGGCATCGGGGCTCATCAGCATCACCGCCTTGTTTGGACACGCCGAGGTGATCGTCTTGAGGGCGGCTTCGAGGGCGCCGCGGTCTGAACCGAGTTCGAGTGACGCAATCACAATATCCTCAGGCGATCCCGCAGCCGCCTGCGCAATCCCCGCAGCCAACCCTTGCGCCGCCTTGGCCTTCTGGGCTGCTGCCGCCTTGTCTGCCTCTTTGAGTTTCTTTTGAATCTCGCCGAGCTTGGCGCGGATGGCGTGCTTGCCTGTCGCAGGGAGTGTCTCTTGTTCGAGCAGCACGATGATCTCCTGATGCTTGCCCGCGAGATCACTGATCGGCAGCGCATCGAGCGCGTTGGCCTGTTCTAAGATCGCTGCTGCCCGTGCATGGGCGTCCATCGCGGCTTGTCCGGTCACAGCCGTGATCCGCCGGATGCCTTTGGCGATGCCTTCTTCACCCAGCAGCGCAAAGCGTTTGGCGATGCCGGTGGATTCGATGTGCGTGCCGCCGCAGAACTCGATCGAGGCTGTTTTCCACGCATCATTCTCCGGATTGGCGATCAACTGCTCGATCTCGATCCCGATCGAGACCACACGGACAGGATCGGGATAGGTCTCGCCGAAGACCGCGCGTAACCCGGTGATCTTCTGGGCCTGATCGAGTGGCGCCAGATCGGCATACACCGTCAGATTCTGCTCGATCTCATGGTTGACGAGCGCTTCGATCTTGGCGATCTCGTCGGCAGACACCGGCTGATTGTGCGTGAAGTCGAACCGGAGTTTTTCGTCATTGACCAATGATCCACGCTGATCGACCCCGTCGCCGAGCACTTCGCGGAGGGCAAAGTTCAGGAGGTGGGTCGTCGTATGATTCGAAGACACAGCTGCGCGGTGATTGTTGCCCAGATGACACATCACATCGTTGTTGATGCTCAGTTTCCCCTTGGTGATGCGTCCGATGTGCAGGACATAGCCGCCGAAGGATTGGGTGTCCTCGACCTTGAAGTGCGCTCCGGTCTTGATGCAGTGCAGCTCACCGATATCCGCGACCTGCCCGCCCATCTCGGAATAGAAGTTGGTCTTGTTGAGCACGATCCCGACGCGCTTCATCCCCGCGTTGGTGTTGTCCGCGTGGTCATCGAAGTTGTGCCCGTTCCAGATGGCCTTGACGGTGCCTTTGATATCGCGTGTGTTGAACTTGAACGAGTCATCGGTGGGCTTGACATGGAGGTGTCCGAGTTTGGCGACCTG
>WFPK01000088.1 GCA_015487555.1 Phycisphaerales bacterium | reverse complement strand
CCCCATGCCCCCCCGCGCCATCCTCCACATCGACATGGACGCCTTCTTCGCCTCAGTCGAACAACGCGACCACCCACAGCTCCGAGGCAAGCCCGTCCTCGTCGGCGGCGATGGCCCAAGAGGTGTCGTCGCCGCAGCCTCCTACGAAGCGCGAAAATACGGGTGTCACTCCGCCATGCCCTCATCAATCGCCAAACGGCTCTGCCCAAATGCCATCTTCGTCAAAGGCTCGCACAGCACCTACTCAAAGGTCTCCAAACAGGTCTTCGAAATCCTCGAACGATTCTCACCCGCTATCCAACCCATCTCCATCGACGAAGCCTTCCTCGATGTCACCGGCTCAACCCATCTCTTCGGCTCGCCCACCGACATCGCCATCGAAATCCGTCGGCTCGTCAAGCACGAGCTCAACCTCACCTGCTCGGTCGGCATCGCCCCCAACAAGTTCCTCGCCAAACTCGCTTCCGACATGAACAAGCCCGACGGCTACACCCTCATCACCACCGAAACCACCCAACAAATCCTCGACCCGCTCCCTGTCGAAAAACTCATAGGTGTCGGCCAATCCACCAAACGCACCCTCGATCGGCTCGGCGTCCGCACCGTCAAGCAACTCCGAGGATTACCCGTCGAAACCCTCGTCGCCCGCCTGGGTGACTTCGGCGAAAAACTCCACCGCCTCGCCCAAGGCCTCGACGATCGACCCGTCCGCATCGACCGCGGCGCAAAGTCCATCTCCCACGAGCACACCTTCGCAGCCGATCTCGACAATCCAGATGAAGTCCGCGCCATCATCGCAAGACAGGCCAGCGATGTCGCAGCCCGCCTGCGCAAACACAACCGCTACGCCAAAACCATTTCCATCAAAGTCCGCTTCGGCGACTTCGAGACCATCACCCGCTCTGTCACATTCGAAAACCAGACCAACGAAACCAACGCCATCCACGACGCTGCCAAATCCCTCTTCGACCTCTGGGCCAACAGCTTCCGCCCCGTCCGGCTCATCGGCGTCGCCCTCTCCCAGCTCACCGAATCCCCCGCCGAGCCCGGGCTCTTTGATACCCAGGCGCACAAGAAAAACCAAGCCGTCGATCAGGCGACCGATGCCATCACCAAACGCTTCGGAAAAGACGCCCTCACCCGGGCTTCGACCCTGCGCGCCAAACCCGCCCACGGACTCCATGGCCCGGGCTCAAACCCAGAAGACCGACCAACATAGCAATCGCATCATCACCAACAAACCGCAAAGATCAAGCTGCAAACCCTTGCGCACGAGACTCGAGAATCCTGCGAATAATCACAAACAACTTCTCACGATCAATCGGCTTGGTCGCATACGCACAACACCCCGCAGCCAGACAGTCCTCTTTCGCACCAGCCATCGCATGAGCAGTCAGCGCAACAACCGGGATGTCAATCCCACGCTTGCGAAGCTCGCGCGTCGCAGCATACCCGTCCATGACCGGCATTTGCATATCCATCAACACCAGATCATACGGATGCCCGCAATCGAGATGGTCGATCGCTTGCTGCCCGTTCTCCACAACATCAACACGCAACCCCGCCTTACGCAGTATCCGAGAAATAAGCTTCTGATTGTCCACCCCATCCTCAGCCAGAAGAATGTGCCCCAAGAGTGAATCAGGCTGGGAACGGAAACCACTCACACGCCCAGCGCCAGCCTTGCTCGCACCAGGAAGCTCATCGGCAAGGGCCGAATCAGGAAGGCAGTTCGCAGGAATCGTCAGCGTGAAACTCGAACCAACCCCCTTCTGCGAAACCACATCGACATCACCCCCAAGGAGCCGAGCAAGGTGCCTCGAAATCGTCAGCCCAAGCCCAGTCCCATCATGCCGACGCGTGAGCGAACTATCAAGCTGCTCGAAGGGATCAAAGAGCCCCTCGATCTCTGACTCGGGAATCCCCATCCCCGTATCCTTCACCGAGAACCGGATATGCTGATCGTCTGATTCGAGAACAAGACGAACAGAACCCTCTTGCGTGAACTTGATCGCGTTGCCGATAAGATTCAGAAGAATCTGCCTGATCCGGTATCCATCAGTGCGAACCCGTGTCGGGATTGGATTGGCAAACTCAACGCTCAGCTCGATCCCCTTCTGGGTCGCTGCCATCTGCATCGCTGCATACACATCGCTCACCGCATCAAGAATCGGACACGCGCCGATATCGACACCGAGCTTGCCCGATTCAATCTTCGACAAATCCAGCACATCATTGATAATCCGCATCAGGTGCTTGCCAGATCGTTGAATCGCATCAATCGCCTCTGCGCACACCTCGTCGGTCTCTGCGTTGGCATGCTCTTCAAGAATCTCGCTATACCCAAGAATCGCCGTCATCGGCGTGCGAATCTCATGGCTCATATTGGCTAGAAACTCCGTCTTCGCCTTATTGGCAGCCTCTGCCTCAAGCGCAAGAATACGCTGCCGACTCTCGCTCTGACGAATCGAACGCGTCATCGAGTGTGCCATAAAAATAGCCCGCGATTTGGTCCGCGTCACGACCCAGGTAATCAGTGTAAAAATACCCGTCAACAGAAAACCCGCGATCAGCACCGCCACCGAACTTCGTGTCGATAACCAGAGCGAAGACGCATGCTTGGGTGCCACACACATCACCAAAGAAAGATTCTTGAACTCAAGGGGAATATGCGTGCTCAGCTCGCCCACATGCGGCAAGTCCTGCTCACTTCTCGTACTAAAAACCGTCTGGTCATAAATATTGGGATGCCCATGGGCTGTAGAGAGCTTGATATCAAAGTTATCCCAGCTCTCCTGCCACTCGCTTGCAAAGAACCGGTCAAGACCGATCGAAGCCACCACCCACCCAAGAATCGCCTCGCGGCGCTGCTCAACTGTCGAAACCGCCATCCCTGCCCGATACACCGGAAGCACAAACACCAATCCCCACTCATCCTCCCCACCCTGAAAAAGCCTGATCGGATTTGAAACACGCACCTCACCTGAATCGCGTGCCTCGTCATACACCTGCCGGTTTTCAGGATTGGCTGCGACATCCAAGCCCCATGCACTGCGATTGCGCGATGCGGGCTCATGATACTTGATCAAATAGTGATCGCCAGAAACATCGTCATTGTCGAAACCAGCGTGATTCTTGACACGGTATTCAGGAGCACCATCTTCACGCATCTGCGAAACAAAGTCATCGAGCCGATCAGGCTCGACCACCTCAACATATCCGTACCCCCAAGCGCCCGGAAAATACCGTTCAATCTTTTGCTCGCTAAAAAATATCTGCCATTCGCGCCGCGAAACAAAATCGCTCGACACCAGCAAACCACGCCCAAAGCAAAGCCCGCTCTCATACTGCGAGAACCGATCGTACACATCATCACGAATCTGCATCGCCTGCTCGTTGAACCGGGCAGCCCGATTCTGCTTGGCCGATTGATATACTGCAAAGTACGCAATCGCCGAGGTCACGCTGGCGATCACAAAAACAAGCGCCACCGCGAGGTGCCCCTGAGCAAAACGAGACCATCCGACCAAGCGAGCCGATGGTATACCGTCAAGCGATGAATCTGTGCGTGTTGTCATGAATACCAAAAGCTGGGGGTTTGACACTCAGAAAAACCATTTCTGACCTCCCGGTTTTCGGATCGTTTCGTCCCCCAATCGAGTAAACCCCCCACGATTTCATGCTTTCCACCTCATCTCACGCCCCACATCCCAGAACACCCGATAACCCCCCCCTACTTTCCACCTCGCACACAAAGCGCAACCCATGCGCCTCACCGCCCCCGCACACCCCCGCAGCAATCCAACACCGACCACCACAGACTCACGCATAATCCCATGCTGCCATATGAGCACAGAAAACAGCCGTAGAAAAGAAGTATAAAAACAAATACAGAAAACGAGCACGGAAAACACCCAGGCGACTTCGCCACCTGCATGACCATGACACCCAACCTCAGCAATATTGGCTACACCGTCACCGCAGCCAATCCCATCGCCTTGGCCATCGCCTTCCCCATCGCTGCAGGATTCAACGCAACCTCAGCCCCCGCTTCGCGCAGCGCCTCGATCTTCGTATCCGCTGTCCCCGTGGGCTTGCCACCAGCACCCGACGAAATAATCGCCCCGGCATGACCCATCCGCTTGCCCGCAGGCGCGGTGCGCCCGGCAATAAACGCCGCGACGGGCTTGGTCACATGGTTCTTGATATATTCAGCTGCCTGCTCTTCGTCCTCGCCACCGATCTCACCGATCATCAGAATCCCATCAGTCTCGGGGTCCTCTTCAAACATCCGGATGCAATCAATGTGACCCAATCCACGGATCGGATCGCCCCCGATCCCGATACAAGTCGATTGCGCCATCCCAAGCTGCGAGGTCTGCCACACCGCTTCATAGGTCAGCGTCCCCGAACGCGACACAATCCCGATCGACTTGCCCGTGGGCGCTTCGGAAACATGCGTATGGATATACCCGGGCATAATCCCGATCTTGCATCCCCCGCCGCCCTTGGCCCTGTCGGTGTATTTCGATTCCGCGGTATCATCGCCGGTCTTAGGCCCGGGCGTAATAATCCCCGGACAGTTGGGCCCGATGAGCGTGAACAACTCGGTCGAGTGCTGCGAATCCGCGCCACGGGCAGCCGCGTTGCGATCATCCATCACCCGACGCACCAGAATCATGTCATTGACCGGCACGCCTTCGGTAATACAGCAGATCAGCCGAATCCCCGCATCCATCGCTTCGAGCATCGCATCGGCGCAAAACGCAGGCGGCACAAAAATCATCGTCGCATCCGCGCCCGTCGCCTCGACCGCCTGGCGAACCGTATCAAAGATCGGCAATCCATTGGCATCGGTCTGCCCACCCTTGCCCGGCGTCACCCCCCCGACCATATTGGTCCCATAGTTGAAGCAGCCCTTGGTATGGAGCGCCCCAAATGCCCCGGTGATGCCCTGACAGATGACTTTGGTGTCTTGATCGACGAGAATGGCCATGAGATGACTCCTGAAGTTGATGGTGTTCGGCAGATTATAGCATACTTTCCCCATCTTTGATGGCACAGGGGTCTCGCCTGTCTTCTTGCTTGATGAGCAGGTGCCACTGCTTGACCGTCTTGGGCAAGCAGTGTCTTGTAGATTCGCTGGAATTCAAAGACATGGCTTGCCCAAGACGGTCAAGCCATGGCACCCACATTTCATTCCACAAAGCTGCAAGACGCCCATGCGACCAAATCCAGATATATTCAACACTTCCGCGCTACAATCCCCCTCAACACTGGAGATCACCATGCGCGCAATCATCACCGGCCAGGTCGGAATGGACAAAAAATCCTACCTCAAAGAAGTCGAAGACTTCGCCGCCTCCCAAGGCGAATCCATCTCTATGTACCATGTCGGCAACATGATGTACGACGAAGCCCTCGACATCCGCCCGGGCCGAATCCTCGATCTGCCCATCTCCCGCCTCAACTCCCTCCGCCGAGCCGCCTTCAAAGACATCATCGCCGACTCACGCGATCAAGAAAACATGCTCGTCAACACCCACGCCACCTTCCGCTGGCGACACGGGCTCTTCTCCGCCTTCGATTTCGACCAGATTTCCAAACTCAACCCCGATGTCTTCATCTGCCTCGTCGATAACATCGAAGTCGTCCACCAGCGCCTCCACGCCAAGCACGACATCGACGCCACACTCAAAGACTGCATGGTCTGGCGCGAAGAAGAAATCCTCGCCACCGAACTCATGGCCCAGGCAATCCCAGGCTCAAAGTTCTACATCGTCTCACGAGGCCGATTCTCCCAAACCTCCAAAACCCTCTTCCAGCTCCTGTGCCGACCCGAGATGAAAAAAGTCTACCCATCCTTCCCCATGTCCCATGTCATCGACATGCCCGAAGTGATGGCCGAGATCGACGCCTTCCGCGCCAAACTCGCCGAACACTTCATCACCTTCGATCCAGGCGATGTCGATGAAAAACTCCTCCTCGACCGCGCACTCGACGCCGCCAAAGAAGGCAAGGACTTCTTCGACCACCAACCCCACCAGCTCGGAGGCATCGAACAAAAACTCGAACCAATCAAAATGTGCACCCGCGAAGTCCTCGACATCGCCGGCGACATCGACGGCCAAATCTACATGCGCGACTTCAAACTCATCGACCAGGCCGACATGATCGTCTCCCTCGTCCCCGAACTCATCTCCGACACCGGCAAAGTCATCCCCGCCCTGAGCAGCGGCGTCGAACGCGAACTCCAGCACGCCTGGGAACACGCCAAAGAAGTCTATGTCGTCTGGAAACCTTCAAAGAACCCCTCGCCCTTCATCACCGAGACCGCCACCAAGGTCTTCAAGTCCACCGAAGAAGCCTTAGACTACTTCGAATCCCAAGGCATGTTCGCCCCAAAAAACCTCTTCGGCAACTGATCCACCCCTCGGGCCTCCGGGGGAGGTGGCACGCGCAGCGTGACGGAGGGGGTCTTCCTCTTCCCGAACCCAGGGTGCCACGGATTGACCGTCCCCGGCAAGCCGTGTCTTCATGTGTCCAAAACGCATCCGACACCCCCAACCCACCGTATCATTCGGCATCATCCAACACCCAATACCCAAACTCTTTCAAAGCACAGATATCACCACCATCGTTGCGATCGTGGTGCGCCTCGTTGCGATCCTGTTCCTCTTCTCAATACCAACTCGATCACCTACGAACTGATCAAAGCCCTCCAGTGGAAACAAACCGGCTACCAAGAAATCCCCAACGCCTGGTATCCAATGACCACCGATTGGAGGCTCACATGGGGATACGACATCACCCAGGCCATCATCGCCTCCATCCTCTGGCTCGCCCCGCGCCCCATCGCCCGACGATGCATCACCAGAGCAACCCCCAACGCCTGCTCGCAGTCTACTTCTTCGCCCTCGCGCTTGTCCACATCGGAGAAAACCTGATCGCTTCGATTGGATATAACTTCAACCTCATGGAAACGCTCCAAAATATCTGGTCATACTTCTTTGCCGACCTCAACGGCAACTTTGAATGGTCTATATGGCGC
>WFPK01000087.1 GCA_015487555.1 Phycisphaerales bacterium | reverse complement strand
GGTGGACTTGGTCCAGGAAAAAAGGTCAGTCATTGGTGAGTCTCCGTACTCGATTCGGGTGCATACGCGTTGAGTCAGCCGCCTTGCTTTCTCCCGTGTGCCGGTTCGATATCGGGAGGTTTGTGCGCACAAGGGCAGCGGATAACACACCCGGACCCACGATCGTGGATGAATTGTGCGCCGCGAGCGCAGGATTGGCGTGATTGGATTGGCAGCGACCTAAACTCACCTATGAAGCTGCTTGTGCACACAATGGATCAGACGAGCCCAGATTCGTCGAGCCCGGTCTTTGCCCAGATTCGATCCCAATCGGGCGAGGTGTTTGCCAGCATGGTGAATGCTTCGGCGGGGTCGGACCCTGGGGATTGGATGGATGCTTGCCGGGGGGCATCTCGGGTGGTTGTCCGCTGCAGCGATCCGATTGGGTCCGATGCGATGGGCGATGCGATGGATGATGATGCAGCCCGGCTTCTGGCGAGCTGGTCGCAGGCGGGGTGGGCAGATTTCGATGAGAAGCTCGCAGCACTCGATCAGATGTGCTGCGATGCGGGGATCGAGCTGATGGTTCGGCCCAGTTGTGACGGGATGCTCTCGGATGCGATCTGCACGATGGCGTGGGCGCGCCGGGCCCAGGGGTTGAGCTGTACGCTTTTGCTCGATCCGATGGGGTGGCTGGCGGGTTCGATGATGCGCGATGTGGACGATCATCTGCGCCGATTTGATGATTTGTGCCGAGATTGTCCCAAGATCGGGGCGGTGCTGATCCGCTCGGTGAAGGCAGGTGAAGACGGGCAGCTCGAAGAGGTCAGCGTCGGGGAGGGCGAGCTTGATCCCAAACTGATTATGGCTCGGCTCGGTGGGGTGATCGGCGATGCCCAGGCGGTGGTGGTGCGTGATTGGGCGGATTTGGATTTGCTCGGGCTTTGATTGTGTGGGCGGTTTGGCTACGATTGATTTCTCAGCCAATGAGCCAGGATCGGCGATGTCCACATATGCGAGGAATCTGATGTCCAGCACCAAGACCCTTGAGCACCCAACCTTCCAACGCGTCAAGTCGGCGTTTCCGTCATCGAAGTTTCAGGGGACGGAGTATCGTGGGCAGGCGACCTTGGTGGTTGAGCCGGGCGATCTGCACAAGGTGCTGGCGTTCTTGCGTGATGATGAAGCCTGTGCGTACAACTTTCTCGCCGATGTCATTGGGATTGATTATCTTGGGTATCCATCGAAGATGCCCGCCCGCTTTGCGGTGGTGTATAACCTGTGTGCCTATAGCCGCGATGATCGGTTCTTTGTCAAGGTCTACCTTGAGCCTTCGATTCCGACCGAGGGGATCGAAAATGACCCGGCGTTGGTGCTCGATTCGGTCTGCGATCTTTGGAGCGGTGCCGAATGGTCCGAGCGCGAGGTGTTTGATATGTTTGGGATTCGGTTCGAGAACCATCCGGACTTGCGTCGGATTCTGATGTGGGAAGATTACCCTGCCCATCCGCTACGCAAGGATTATCCATTGCGCGGGCGTGGCGAGCGTGAGTCGTACCGGGTGGTCGACCGCACGAGTTCGTAGGTTTTTTCTCTCGTGTGCCACACTATCTGACCTCTGCCTTATTCCTCCAAGCAGGCCTACCACGGCTTTGGCGGGCTCTGTGCAAAGCCCATTGTGATTGAAAGATCGCGGCTCTCTATCCCAAACACTCAGGATACGGATATGGTTGGAATCGAGGCATATGGAACCAAAGAGCCATACAAACCAGGCGACACATCGGTCAGGCATGGCCATATTGATCGTTGTGTTTTTTTTCATTGGGCTCGGAGTGCCTCAGGTGCTCAACGGCTTTGAATCGTACCGGGCCATGAGAGGGAGCTGGCCTATCGACGCCCAGTTCATGATTCATCCGCTCTTTCGGATGTTGATTGTTTTGATTGGATGGTTGGCGATCCGTCGGCTCATCGGCCAAGGGCGCACCCCAACGCTCGGGATCATGGTCGGATGGCGCCAAGCATTGAAAGGATTCGTGATTGGGTTTGCGTGTACGCTTCCCATGTTGGTATTGGGGTTGATGTGCACGACACAGCCGGCAAGCCGATATTTAGTCTATTCTACAGTTGTGCCTGGATTCACCGAAGAGGTATTCTATCGCGCGTTTGCATTTGGATTGCTCGTGCAGGTCGTAGCGATCAACCGTTGGACAGCTGCCGTTTTTACCGCGATCTTTTTCGGGCTTGCTCATGTCGATTTTACACCATCGCAAGGCCAAACGATTCTTGGTCAGTTCGGCCCTTGGATTGCGATGATCGCGCTGGGCGGGTTACTCTATGCGTGGATCTATCAGCGGGCCAACTGGAATCTTTGGGTGGTGGTGGCCCTCCACGCGGGGATGAACCTTTGGTGGGATGTGTTCGATCTGACGAGCTCGGAGATGGGCAACTGGGGGGCGACGATTTCGCGCATTCTGGCGGTGGGGCTGGCAATCTACTTTGTCGTGTTTCGTGGCGTATTGCGTCCGCCAGCTACAAACCAAGTGTCTACGATCCGCGCATGACTTCAACTGATCCCATCTCCTGGTCCACCCTCCTCGCCGGGTGGGTCAGCTTTGCCCAGCGAGCCCTCGCCTTGCCCAAAGATGAACAAGGGCAGCGCTGGCGTGATTCGGTCGCCCCGACCATCGGGCTCCACGCCCTGGCGATGGCTTTGGGCGAGATCGACAAGGTAGACCCCGAAGAACGCCCCTTGGCGATGGACAAATCCGAGATCGGCATCAAAGCCCATGTGGCCGAGCTCAACGAGATCTGGCGGGGCGAACCCATGCCCGAATCCATCATTGAACTGATTGAAGACGCCAAAGCCGCGTGGGAACTGGCCCTTTACGAAGGCGTTGCGTGGATTGTCGCGTCCGAGTGCTTCGTTGCTTTCCATCCCGCTGAACTTGGCGACGCCCTGCTCGATGCCGGGTACCTCGGCGAGGTGATGATCGCCACCCCGGGCATCGAAATGTTCAAGGGTGCGCCGATCGCCATCGCCCGCAACAATAGTGGGGGTCAGCCTGAGGACGATATCCTCCGCATGATTCAGGACTTTCTCGAAGCTTGCGAAGGCCAGGTCGAGCATCCGCTGATTGTTCGCCCGGTCTGCCAGGTCTACCGCCAGTTCGATTTCCTCAATCCCGGCTGTGCCAAGGACCTCGTTGCCCCGGTGATCGGCGAGCTTCAGGCGGGTCAGCCTTTGTTGATTCCGGTAGTCAGTGGCGGCCAGATGTGCCCCGTCCCCCTGCCTCCCAAACTCGGCAAACCACTTGATGCGGTCGAGGTCGAATGGCTCGAGCCCGATGACGATACCCCGGATTCTGACCCAGAAACCGCATCGTAAGTGCGTGATTCCGATCATCGATGACTAGGATACAGACCCCTCCCGTCGCCCAATCCCCGGCGTCTGCAACGGAGGGTTTGACCAAATGGATTTGACGACAAATAGACGACTGAAAGGACCTGCAAAATGCCAAAGCGTGCAAAGATCTCCATCATCGGTGCTGGTAATGTCGGCGCGACCTGTGCCCACTGGGCTGCCCAAAAAGAGCTCGGCGACATCGTCCT
>WFPK01000086.1 GCA_015487555.1 Phycisphaerales bacterium | reverse complement strand
TCGAGACGATCGTGACGGGCTGCCAGAGCGTGCAGGGGATGGTGCAGGATATTGCTGCAGCTGCCAACGAGCAGGCGTCCGCTTCGGATGAGATTGCCCGGGCGATCGAGAACATCTCGAGTGTGACGCGTCAATCGAGCGAAGGTGCTGGGCAAGCATCGGAAGCAGCGGGCGATTTGGCCCACCAGGCCGAGCAGCTGATGACGCTGGTTGGGAAGTTCAAGGTGGATTGAGATTTATCCTTCCTAAGAGCAGCAAAGCTGAGAACCCCGCCTGATGGCGGGTTTTTTTGTTGGTGTAGCCGCGTTGTTGGGGTTGTGGATGCTTATTTTGCAAGGCTGAGGGATATTGATGATGTTGCTTGGGGATGGCGCAGAAGCTGCGTGGCAGGGCTGTATAAGTGACAAGGGGATGTAAAAATCTGTAATAATATATCTCATTTCCTGCTCGGCCATAAAAGTGTGTCGGAATAGTGCCGAATCCACAGGATCGTGTTTACTCAGTCGTAAACCGGGCGAGAGTAACAAGATATGTGGAGTATTTTTCGATGAATATGAAAGAACGGACTTCGAATTTCTCACTTGGATTGGCTTCAAAGATCATTTGTGTCACGCTTATGATTTTGATTGCGGTCGTTGCGGTCAACTATGTCATCTTTTTGAAAGGATACCGCAAGGATGCTCAGGCGGCCATGATGGCCCGTGCCTCGGCGTTTACTGCGGTTGCCGACGAGGCCAAGATTGATGCGTCCGAGAAGTTTCTCAAAGGCGACATCAACACCGAGAAGTTGCTCGCCGAGGCCTACGAACAGATTGATAACGGGATCCATTATTCGGAGACCCGGTTTTATGCGTCTGTCCCAGTTGTGGTGGGGTGGCACACGGGGCTTTATGCTGCCGAGAAGGAGAACATTGAGTTCACCATAGTTTCTCTCGAGGCGAGGAATCCGGATAATGCGCCAGCCCCGGGCGGATTTCGTGACGAGATGATCCGTGAGCTGACCGATCAGTACAACTCATCGGGTGAGACAACGCTGGGTCGGATTAATGAAGAGACGAACACGATTCACTTTATGCGTGCGATCACGCTCGATGAGTCATGCATGACTTGCCATGGTGATCCTGCGATTTATGATGAGCGGGACGCTGAGGGAAACTTTGATGGCAAGGATGCGCTTGGATTCCGGTATGAGAACTGGCCTGTAGGGTATATGCACGGCGCGTATGAGGTGCAGATGCCCTTGGATATGGTGGATGCACAGGTCGCCGGTTTCTTCAAGAAGGGGGTGCTCTTTACCGCTCCGTTGGTGATTCTTGCTGGTGGCGGATTGGTTCTTCTGTTGCGTCGGATGCTTACGGTTCCGCTGAGGAATCTGATCGATCGGCTTCGTGATATTGCCGACGGTGATGGCGATTTGACGATGCGTGTTGATGAGAGCCGGAGCGATGAGATCGGTGACTTAGGGAGAATGTTTAACCGTTTCGTCATTCGTATCCATGACTTGATCGTCTCGTTTGCGGGTGCTTCGCAGGAGGTCGCGAGCGCATCGACCGAGATCGCGGCCAGCGCAGAGCAGATGTCTTGCGGCATGCGTGAGCAGAATGAGATGATTACGCAGGTCGCAGCCGCGGTCGAGCAGATGTCGGCGAGTGTTGTCGGTGTGGCAAGCAACAGTGCGGCAGCTGCTGAGAGTGCAGCAGATTCCGGACGGGTTGCGACCGAAGGCGGGCAGGTTGTTTCTGAAACGATTGATGGGATGGAGACGATCTCGAAGGCGGTGAACTCGACCTCCGAGAGTGTGACCCAGCTTGGCAAGCGTGGCGAGCAGATCGGCGAGATTATTGAGGTGATTAATGATATTGCCGACCAGACCAACCTGTTGGCGCTCAATGCTGCGATCGAGGCCGCCCGCGCTGGTGAGCATGGTCGAGGGTTTGCGGTGGTGGCCGACGAGGTGCGTAAGCTTGCCGAGCGGACGACCCAGGCGACCGAAGAGGTTTCTGAGTCGATCCGGTTGATTCAATCCGAGACCGAGCAAGCAGTGATTCAGATGAGTGAAGGGACCCAGCAGGTTGAATATGGTGTCAAGAAAGCGACGAGCGCGGGGCAGAGCCTCGAGCAGATTGTCTCGGGTGCCGAGGATGTTCGTGTGATGATCGAGTCGATCGCCGCGACGGCCGACGAGCAGGCATCGGTTGCCGATGAGATCAGCAAAAGTATCCAGCAGGTGAGTTCGGTGTCGAATCAGGTTGCTCAGGGTACCGCTCAATCGGCGGAGGCCGGCGAGCAGCTTTCAATGAAGGCCGAGCAGCTTATGGGACTGATCAGCAAGTTCAAGATCAAGGTGACCGATCGGCGTCAACGAGATCAGGGCGCACCTGAGGGAATGGCGGACAGGCGATCGAAGCTTCGATTGGGTTAAACGCAAAGGTTTGATACCCAATATTGCACAGAGACCGACCGGGAGGGTTGCCCGGTCGGTTTTTTTATGGCGTATTGGAGCGGCAACGAGCGGAAGGTCGGTGGGCTCTGCGCACAGATATCGGGCGTTGATGATGGTTTGGTCAGCGCACCTTGAATATATCTCCTTGCTTTCCTTGCTTCACAGACGGGGCGTTTGGAGAGTATGGGCGGATAGAGCACGCGTTTACTCGAGAGGATTTCAAACGATGCAACTTCACTCAACTCAACTCACCGGGCTTCTCGGAGCCATTCTACTCTCCGCCGGGCTCGCTGCGCCGATCACTCTGGGCGATGAGGTGCCCGAGCCGACGGGGCCCGCTGTGCAGGTTGAAACGGTTGAGAAGGATGGAGATCAGCATACCCGGGTGGGTGATGATGGTGCCAAGGCGTCGTCCGAGAAGACGCAGGATGAGGCGATGATCGAGGTTCGGATCAGTTTGCCCGATGGGCGAACCATTATTCGGCTCGAACCGGCAGGGAGGACCTCGGCGAGACGAATAATGCCCGCCGGGCTGCGGGTGTCAAAGACGCTCGCTGATGGTTCGCGAGTAAGTTATGGCACCGGCGGTGTGGCGGGGGGATCAAACTCGTCATCTGCTGCCCGTTCTGGCAGCGGGGGGGGCTCTGGTGGCGGCGGCGGGGCCTCGGCCGGTGGTGGCAGTGGTGGCGGTGGTGGTTCGGGCTCATCGGGTAGCGTCGCATCACCGAGTTCGGGGGGCGGGGCAGCGGGATCTGCTGCACGGGCGTACACCGGGGCGGATGATTCGGAGGCATCGAGCAACGCCGAGTCCTCATCGTCGGAGGGTTCATCTGATACAGGCTCGGTTCATACCATCGGGGACCCGATCTACAACGATGACGGAGCTGTCGGCGGGCAGCGCGTCGAGTTCCATGGTGCAGGGATGGGGGCAGCAGTCATCGGGAACACGGTGTATTTCATTGGTGTCGAGTTGGTGCGGGCCGATCAATCATTCGAGATCGTGGATGGGACACGGATTGGATCGGATTCGGTGATGCAGGTTGAAGGGTATCAGTCCAGCGGGACGGATTTGATCAGTTCGTGGAATACAGCTGCGAGCCCGATCAAGCTGGATTTCGCATCGGATACGGTGGTCGATCTGGTGATGCTCTCGCTGCCTGCCGATGCCAGTGCCCCGGCTCGCGAGCAGCGAACCTGGCGGGTGCGGATTCGGTAGTATTTGAGCAGCGATTTCCAGGGCAGGTCATTCCGGTTCGCTCAGAGGGAATCGGGTGGCAGCGGCAGGGCAATGTGATATGGTGAGGGAGTTCGTCCGGTATTCCGGACGATTTTTCTCAATGTGTGCAAGGGGGTTTCAAAATTTGGTGCGAATTATAGGGAGTTGGGTCGATCCGGATGCTTCTGGGGGTCGTAGGATCGGGTGCGTTGGGATTTGTTCAGAGAGGGGTTTGGTTTTGGTTTCCCATTTGGGGATTGAGGTCTTGGGGTTGGGGCGCATTCCCTGCGCGTACCTTGTTTGTTTTGATCCCTAGACTGATCTGGAAGACCTCGAAAGAGGTGGTGTAGATTGGCCGATAGATGAGAGAGAGTACACCCGGGAGGGTGGGTGCGCGGTCTTGGTTCCATTGTGATGGTTCAGGAGATTGAGTTGCGCATCTTGAGGATGATATTCAGACGATCATGTCCACGACCGAATCTCAAACCCGATCATCTGCGATCATCAAGTCGATTCGATCGATGATTGTGCTTTATGGTTCTGTGCGTTCTGGTTCGTTGGCCAGGGATGTTGATCGGAACTTGCTTGATCTTCCTTTGGTTTCGGGGACGATCGCGTCTCATCACCTTGCCAATGCCAACGCCTGTGCGCGTCGGTTTG
This sequence comes from Phycisphaerales bacterium, assembly GCA_015487555.1. Classification (GTDB taxonomy): domain Bacteria; phylum Planctomycetota; class Phycisphaerae; order Phycisphaerales; family UBA1924; genus UBA1924. Next base: position 11,126 of record WFPK01000086.1, on the reverse strand, counting down.
GTCTGGACGATTTGGAGGTGCGGGTGCTGCTTGATACTGAGAGCATGGCACCGAAGGAGAACCCGGACGCCGATGGTGTTGGGTACATTATTGAGCAGGATGCTTCGCCGATTCGTGGGGTGGCGGGGGTGCTCTCTGATGCGACCAAGGGGATGGGTGACGATGATTATATTATTGTGACTTCCGGGGCGCAGGTTTATCTTGAGCCATTGAGTGATTTGGTGTATGCGATGGCCAAGAAGGAAGCGGATGTCGCATTGGTTTCGTCAAGCGACGGGGCGCCTGTGGGGGTCTGGCTTATCCGTTGCGGGGTGCTCAAGTCTATCAAGCCGATTGGGTATGTTGATCTCAAGGAGCAGGCGCTCGATGTGTGGAAGCTCGATCACAAGGTCAGCGTTGTCGAGCGTTCGCGTGCGTATACCCACTCGATCCGGTCGCGGATGGAGTATATCAATGCGATCCGTGCCGAGGCCCTTGGGTTTGGTTCGGGGGCGACGGTTGATGAGGATCCGTATCGGGAAGATTGGGAGAGCTCTTTTTCGATCGTAGAACCTGGAGCGAAGATCGGTGATGATGTAACCTTGCATGATTCGGTTGCTTTGGAGGGTTCAACGATTGGCAAAGGAGCGGTGATTGTTCGCTCGGTGATCTGCTCGCATGGTGTTGTGGCGCCTGGGGCGCGGGTGATTGACCAGGTTCTCACAGGCACTGCCAAGAAGGTGCGTGTGCGATGAATGTAGGCTCGTTGAGATATGGATGGGGTGTCAGGCATGTGGTGATGATCGTGGTACTTGTTGCTGCGTCGATCTTTGCGACCTTCACACAGTGGCAGGACATCACGATGATCGCGATAAAGGATGAAGAGTCGAGCCATATCTTCCTGGTTATCCCGATCGCGATTTGGCTGGTCTGGATTCGGCGTATCCGGTTTCGGCGATGCCCGCCCAAGGCGAGTTGGGTCGGGCCAATGCTGATTCTGGGGGGGTATCTGCTTGCGAGCGTGAGTTTCAGCGAATCCGTTCAGTTTCAGGCGGGTCTTCATGGCGGGGCGGTGCTGATGCTCATCGGCGCGATTACGACGGTGGTCGGTGTCCAGGTGATGGCGAACTTTGCCCCGGCGGTGATTATTTTGGGATTGCTTGTCCCGATCCCGGGCATGATTCGGCTTGCGATTGCCGGGCCGCTCCAGAATGCAACCGCCCGTGTCACGACGACCTTGCTTGAGACGATGGGTTTTTATGTCGAGCGATCCGGGAACCTAGTGAACATCAACGATATGCCAATTGCGGTGGCCGAGGCGTGCAATGGGATGCGGATGGTCTTTGCGTTGGTGCTTGTTTCGTATGCATTTGCATTTACGGTTCCTTTGCGCAACTCGGTTCGGTTGATGATTCTGCTCTTGAGCCCTGTCGCAGCGATTATCTGCAATGTGATTCGATTAGCTCCAACGGTGCTTCTTTATGGGTATGCCCCGCCGGAGTATGCGGACAATTTTCATGATATCTCGGGTTGGTTGATGCTCCCGATTGCTTTTTTGATGCTTGTTGGGATCACGCGTGCTTTGCGCTGGGCGTTGGTGCCGACTTATCGTTTTACCCTTGGGACGCAGTCTTCATAAAGGATGCTCTGGTTTGCTCTCACGACTCGCCATTCCGTTTTCGCTGATTACGCTGATTGTCATCGGTGTTTTGCGGGTAGACCCTGGCAATAGTGCCGAGATAGATGCGTATCACGAGCGTGTGGCGCAGGTGATCAACGCGATGCCGGTGGATTTTCATGGGTGGGTTGGTCAGCAGGTTCCGCTTCCTCAGTCTGCGGTCAAGTTGCTTGATCCCAATGCGCTTGTTGCTCGGCAGTATTTCAATGCCGATCGGGGGATCGCGGCGACGCTGTTGATTGTTCAATGTCGAGATACGCGTGATATGGCGGGGCATTATCCGCCTCAGTGTTATCCTGCCAGCGGTTGGATGGAATCTCAAGAGAACCCGGCGCAGATGTATTCGTTGGGTGATTACACGCTTCGCAAGTATAGTTATCATCGCATTGCCGGGCAGAGTGAGCGGGATATTCATGTGTATAGCCTTTTCGCTCTTCCAACGGGTGAGCTGACGACTTCGATGCGTGAAGTGCGTCGTCTTGGTGCCGATTATGATTACCGCAAGTACGGCGCTGCGCAGCTTCAGGTTGTTATTGGTGGTGATGTTGACCCGGAAGATCACGCCTGGATTCTCGATGAGATGTTTCGGATTGCTCGTCCATCAATCGAAGCGGTTCTCGATGCTCGCCCTGGGCACGCACGCAATGAGAGAGGTGCACCATGAGTTTGAATCAAGTTGACTGGGATGCGGGACAAGAGCAAGAGCAGGCCAATCCGCTGATCATGATTCATCGGTTGCTGCGTGGGAAATACATTTGGGTATGCACGCTCGCTGTGGTGTTTGGGGTCGCCGGGGGTGTGGCGGGGTATCGTTCGCAAGAGCCTCAGTATAACAGTACCGGTCAAATTCGTATCCAGCCATCATTGCCCAAGGTGCTCTTTACAACGGAGCAGAGCACAGCTACGCAGATGTTCTCGAGCTTTGTCAACACGCAGGCCAAGTTGATTCAGAATCCTGAGGTGATCCAGCGGGCGCTCGAGAGCGATGAGTGGAAGGCGGTGAGCCATCTTTCAGATATTCAATCAGTGTATGATGTGCGCAAGAACCTGAGGGTGAAAACGAGCAGGGCGGCTCAGCAGATTATCGAGGTTTCATTCAGCGATGAGCACCCGCTGGTTTCGTCGACCATCGTTGGTGCGGTGATGGATTCGTATATCATGCAGTTCAAGAACGAGGGCAGCATTGATATTCCCGAGATTCGGAAGATGCTCGAAAACCGCGAGGCGAATCTGATCGCTGATCGCGACAACTTTGATGCTCAGATTCTGGCGATCGCCGGGCGATATCGTACGGAGAATCTTGAGCCTTTGGTGCTCAATGCGCTCAATACCATCCGCTTACTCGAAGCTCAACGGGAGGTATTGATCGATCAGAAGTCGCGGTATGAGCAAAGCCGCAAGAAGATTGAGAATGGTGATTCTGAGTTATTGACACCTGAGCAAGCGGCGGAGGATGATCCAATGATCGCCGGGTACCTTGCGCGGAAGATCGAGCTCGAAGAGGCCAAGGATGAGATGATGATCGCTGAGGGGCTTCGCGAGGGGCATCGCGATGTCCAGCGATTGACCTCGATGATCCAGAGCAATCAGCAGCGGATCGAATCACGACTCAAGGAGCTTCAGTCTGGAGAGGAATCGCTCGTCTTAGTCGATGACGATGGGAACCCGATTCCGTCTGTCGATGTGCTCGAGAGCAAAATCGAGAAGCTCGATGCGATGCTCGAGAGTGCGAAGAACAAATCGAAGAAGCTCTTCGAAGATAGTGTTGACTTGCGGGATTACCGAGCCAAGCGGGCGGACAAACAGGCTTCGATTGTTCAAGTGACCCAGCGTCTCGATCAGATCGACACTGAGTCGCAGGTAAAGGATGCCGAGCAAATTACAGGCAAGATCAGCATTGTTGGCCGCCCAATTACGCCATCGGAGCCGACTTCTGATCCGCGGATAAAGATGGCGGGGGTTGGGTTTGTTGGAGCGGGTTCGCTGCCGGTACTGGCAGCGCTTGCATTGGCGTATTTCAGTCATCGTATCCAATACTCGGATGATGATATTCTCTCGGAGGCGAGCAACGGTATCGTCGGGATGTTGCCGGATTTGGGGGATTCGCTTGCCGACAAAGAGCTCGCGGACGCATCGGCCTTTGCGGTTCATCAGATTCGATCGCAGCTTCAGATCAAGAATCATCTTGGCGAGTCGCGGGTCTATGGCGTGACGAGTCCGGCGCCCCAAGACGGCAAGACAAGCATGATTATCGCGATCGGGTTGTCATTTGCCGAGAGTGGAGATCGAACACTGCTCTTGGATCTCGATTTCATCGGGCGAGGGCTCAGCGTGCACTTTGGATATCCAAAGGCGCCGAGCTTGGCCGAGTCGCTTGAGTCAAGCGAGGCGATTGATTCGTTGATTCATGAAACGGAGTTTGATGGGCTCAGTGTTCTTCCTGCGGGGTTTGGGGATGATGAGCGTGTGAGCCGACTCTCGCCACGATCGGTCAATGCACTTATTTCGCATTTGCGCACGAAGTTTGATACGATTTTGATCGACAGTGGCCCGATCCTTGCGAGTGTCGAGGCGTCATTCGTGACGCCTCAGGCGGACGGCATGATTTTGGTTGTCGGGCGCGGGCAGCAGAAACCTTTGGTCAAGAAAGCGGTCGAGTATATCCGCTCGCTTGAGGGGAATATTATTGCCACAATTTTCAATCGAGCACTGGCCCAGGACCTGCGTCAATCATCCAACAGCATGTCTGTCCATTTTTCGCGTCAGATTTCGCGTCAGCAAGAAGCGGTTGATGGGCAGCCGAGCATGCGTGTTGGCCCGGTTGCTGGCGCATTGTTTTGTACGAAGGGGGTGCCCACGGATGTGTCTGTTGCCAAAGGTGCAGAATCATGATTGCTGAGCAGATTGATGACTCGCTCCATACGCTCTGGGGGCTTACTCCGGTGCAGTTGCATGCGCGGTTCTGGAAATCCCGCGGGATTCAGGTCGTGCCCAACGGCTCGCCTGGGATCGAGATCGACAAAGGGGCAGAGCTCTATCTTCTGGTCAGCCAGTCGCAGCTTGTGGTGATGCCCTTGCCCAAGCTTCTTGAGATTATGTGCTGGCTCAATCCGGATTTGTTGATGATTCGACTCGCCGAGCGTGCGGATCGGGATTATCGCGAGATTGTCGATGCGCGTCCTGATGGACATTTTCTACGGTTTCGTCGGGTGTATGAAGCGGGGAAGAGTCGCCGACAGTCTCGTGTCGGGTTGACATCGAACCCGGACTTGGCGCTTGACTGGGCGTCGATGGAAGATGCGGACATGCCTTGGGCGAAGTTGCGAAACATTGTCCCGAGCGATCTCTGTGCCGGGGTTCGTTCCCAGGGGCATGTGTACAACAAGGGATCGGATCTTGAGTGTGCCCGTTTCGTGCAGGACCTGGCCCAGCAATGGAAGCACCCGCTTTCGACCATCTCGCGTGTCGAGCGCATCGGCAAGGAGAGCTGGGGCGATATTGATGCGCATCCAACGAATCCCAATGCGATCACCGGGCCGATCTGGATCGGGGCGGGGCGTTCGATTCCTGAAGGGAAATCGGGCGTTGGCCCCGCGGTGCTTTGGGATGATCCTGCGGTTCGTCCGGTTCCTGATGAGGTTGAGTGGAAGGATATCGAAGCGGTTCATGTCCGTCCAGAACGGCGTATTGATGAGGCTGCGACTTACACATCAAGCGCAGGCAAACGGGTCTTTGATATTGTGTTTTCGCTCTTTGCGCTGATACTCACGCTCCCGTTGTATCCGATTATTATATTGGCGATTTGGATTGAGGATCGTTCGCCGATTTTCTTTGGGCACTGGCGTGAATCGAACCACGGGCGGGAGTTCAAGTGTTATAAGTTCCGCACGATGTATCGCAATGCCGAGGAGATGAAGGCGGCGTTGGCTTCTGAGAATAAGGCAGATGGTCCTCAGTTTTTTATGGAGAAAGATCCACGAATCACAAAGGTCGGGAGCGTGTTGCGCAAGCTTCAGCTCGACGAGCTGCCTCAGTTTTTCAATGTGCTCATGGGACATATGTCGGTTGTGGGCCCGCGCCCGAGCCCGTTCTCAGAGAATCAGTTCTGCCCGGGATGGCGCGAAGCAAGGCTCAGCGTTCGCCCGGGGGTGACGGGGTTATGGCAGGTTCGTCGAACGCGCTCGGATGGGGCAGATTTCCAGGAATGGATCCGGTACGATATCGAGTATGTGGAGCGGGCAACTTTTATGCTCGATCTCTATATCATCTGGAAGACGATCGTGATGATTTTCTCGGCGCTCGCTCGCAGATGATAATGAGCACATGACAAAGAGCACATGGTAAAGAAAGGTTCGTATGGCACTCAAACCAAGAACATTCCGGCGAGTTATCCTGATTGGTTCACTCGTGAGTGTTATGCTGATACTTGCATTTGGATACTTTGTGGTCCGCCCCTGGCAGAGACAGCGGACCGTGGATTCGATGCTTGTCGAAGGGATGGCAGCGGCTCAGGCGGGCGACCATGTGACCGCGACGACCCTCATCGGGCGATACATCAGCCGAACGGATGAGCCAGACCCCGAGGTACTCCTCGCGTTCTCGCGATCACGCGTCAAGTATCAGTCGAGCGACTTTGGGCATATTCGAGTGGCGATCGGGACTTATCGCTCATACCTGGCGCAGGTTCCTGATGATGTGGAGGTTGCCAAGGAGCTGCTTCCATTGTTCAACACCGCGCGGATGTTCCTCGATGCCAAGGAGCTGGCCCAGACATTGCGGACGCAGTATCACGATACTTCTCTCGAGGTGATCCGTGAAGAGATCGATGCCCGTGTGGGGCTCGATGAGGAGGACCCGCTGATCGAGCAGCTTTTGGTGATGAGTGTTGAGCATCCCGACGCTCAGTTTCGAGACCTATTTCGGTATATCGGTTGGCTTGCCAATGCAGGTCGGCGCGATGAGGCCAAAGCGTTTATCAATGCGAGGCTTGAATCGGACCCAAACAGTGTCGATACCAAGCTCGCGGCCCTCTGGGGGCGGATCACGGGGGGAGATGAGCTCAATGTTGAGCTCGTTGATGCCTATGCGGGCGAGCTTTGCGAGGTGCTCGGGCTTGATCCCCAAACAAAGCAATGGGCTGATGAACCAACCTTCTTGACCACCGAGATGACGATCTTTGTCGATAAGCTGTTCAATGGATTCCGCAGGCCCGACCTCTCATTGGCAGTCCGACTCGCATCGGCGCGGACGATACGCGATACCGATAGCATGATGTGGGCAGCCCGCAGGCTCTATTGGACAGGCGAGCTCGAGGCACTTGCCGAGCTCGGCACGGTCAATGTGCTCGGTGAGCCTGTTCCTGATGTGCTCGGGTATCAGGTCCTTGCGAGCAGGCAGGCCGACGATGAAGAGTCCGAATCGGCATTGCGCTCTGAGCTTGATGCGATCGAACTTGATTTTCGTGCCAAAGCATGGAGCCTGCTCTTCGAGGGGTTGGATCTGCTCGAAGAGGATGAAACTGTCCTTGCCCGGGCCAAGGTGAAGAAGGCACTGGCACTCTATCCGGTCGAGCCCACTTTCTATCTTGTCTCCGGCGATATCTTCGCCCGCCACGGACGACTCGATCAGGCCAGAGCGCAATGGGTGCAGGCGCAAGAGATCGTTTCGGAACTGGCCGGGCGGATTGGTTGGTTGGATCCCTCGATCAGGATGATCAACGCCTATGCCCAGGCAGGGCGTATGTCCGAGGTGCTCGACGAGGTCAATCAGCTCATCGAGATCGCTCCTGAGAATCCGGTTTCGACGATGATCTGGTTGCGTTCGTACGCTTCGCTTGCGAGAAACAACGAGCTTGATCGTGCAACGACCCAGAGCATATTGCTTCGCTTTGAGGGTGTTCGATCGGCTTTGTCTGCGGAGCAGCAGGCGGTGATTTCGCCTCAGATCGCGACGCTTTATGCGTCGATTGGTCAGGATGAGGATGCCAAAGCGGTGCTCGCCAGCGCGATCTCGGCTTCGCCCGACCAGCAGGTTTTGCTCGATATCCTCGAAGTTGACCAGCGCTATGGACTCGGGATTGCGCAATCGGCGGGCATTGATACCGATGCGCTGGTGCTTTCTTCTCCTGGGCGTGCCCTGAGGCATGCGCTCAACATCTTTGCCCAGACGCAGGAAATTGAAGATGGACTTGCGATCATCGAAGAGGGGGCACGCTCGACGGCCGAGGAAGATTCATATCCATGGGCCTTGGCGCGTGCCCGGTATCTCGATGCGGTTGAGAGCCCCGATGGAAAGGATTCCCAAGCTGCGCAGGCATGGATGAAGCTGCGCGATGCGCATCCTGATGATATTGATCTGTTGTACCAGATCGTCGAGTCCAATGCGATCGGAAGCGACCTTGGGATGGTCAATGAGCTCATCGACGAGATTGTCGAAAAGACATCCACAAGCGGGCAGACACTCCCGTCTCGTTTGCGTCTTGCCAGGGCCTCGGCGATTATGAGCTCGAACGCCGATGGCGGACCTCCGGTCAAATCAATGCGTGACCGGGCCCTCGAGATTGTTCGTTCGGTTGTCGCCAGCGAGCCTGAGAATGTCAAAGCACGCAACATGCTCGGGCGATTGCTGGCGATGAAACCATCGCCCACCCTGAGCAACCCTGACGATCTCTTTGAGCCCGATATCGAAGGGGCGATCGAGCAGTATGTGACGATCTCACGCCAGCTCAAAGGGCGGGCAGCCCAGCAGTACCTGTTCGAAGCGATTGATCTGAGTTTCGAGTACGACGATGAGGATAAGGCAAGGCAGTACCTCGTCGAGTTTGACTCGAGATTCCCCAATGATTTCGAGGTGCTCCCTCATGTGGCACGCCGGTTTGAGAACATCAACGATCTCGATAATGCAGCAGCGATCTACGCACGGATCTATCAGCATGCGGCTTCGGCCTGGCAGAAAATGGATGCGGGGCTTTCGTTGGTGAATGTGTATAGCGCGCAGAATGAGCGCAGGCTTGTCTTTGCGTTGCTCGAAGACCTTCGGAACGAGCCTGAGATTGATGCCGATCAGCTTGTCGATCTGGCGTCGCTGCACACTCGCAACGGGTATAAGCCCGAGGGGGATCTGCTCGCCAAGAGCGGCGAACGATACGGGCTCGATCCGATCGAAGCGAAGATGGTCTATGCCAGATATGCTGGTGCATTTGTTTCTGGGGAAGCGTTTGAAACAACCCTCGGCGAGATTGTCTCGCTCGATCCGACCAACGAGCAGGCGTGGACGCTGCTCATTGAGCGCCTTGTCCGCGAGCAGCGCTTCGACGAAGCCCAAGAGGCTGTTGCCTCGGCAATCGCCCAGATACCCGAGAGCAAAGGTTTGCGGGCGTTGTCGGTATTGGCCCGGGGCGAGCTCGAGTCGGCTTCGGTCTTGTTTGAAACCGGTGCGATTGAGCCCAATGCGTTTGTCCGCGAGGCGGTTGATCGCGTCGACGAATATATGGCTGCGAAAGGGCAGGGCACCGTCGACGAGCAGATAACCATGCTGATTTCGATGCTCGATCGGTTCCCTGACTTTTCTCCCATCCAGCGATTCGCCCTGAGCGAGCTCAACAGCACCGGGCTCAACCCCGCCATGATCGCACAGTATGCCGATCGGGCAGCCCGGCAGATGCCCAATGACTCGTTGATCATGCGGATCGCGGGCAATGCGTATTTGCGGGCTTCGAGTCCGAGCGACGCGATGCGTATTGCCCGGCTTTGGCGCGCCAATGTGGCGGGCTCACCTCTTGAGCCCGATCTGATCATTGCTCAGGCGATGGTCGGACTCGAGAACTATGAAGAGGCATCCAACGCGATCAGGCCTTATGTGCTCGGAGCAATCGAGCGCCCCAACGAGGAGCTCAATGCTTCGGTGCTTCATGTCTATTCGCACGCCCAGCTCATGCAAGGCGAGGATCCGCAGATTGTTGCTGCTCGGCTCGAACCATTACTCGAAGGGGAGAACCCCTTGGCCAAGCGGGTCTGGTTGAATCTGGCGATGGGCTCGGTGCCCACACACACACAGGCAGCTCATTGGATTGAAGTTTTTACTTCGCACGCAGCGCCCGAGGACATGCCCGCCATCGCCAATGCCTGGCTTGCAGTGATCGAGCGCTTTGATGACCCGCTTCCTGAGTATGCCCAGGCGGGGATTGATCTGCTCGAACCGATTGTAGAGTCCGGGCCTGAGAACCCGTTGTATATGGGCACCCTCGGGCGTTTGTACTTTGAGCTCTCGCAGATGACAGAGGATCAAACCCGGCAAAGGGACTTGCTCAAACAGGCAGCGGGGATAATGGAGCAAGCTGCCCGGGTGGATCCTCAGAACTTTGCATTCCTTGCCCAGTCAGCGTTGTTTGAAACGATGGCACACAATTTCCCTGCTGCCGAGTCCAAATACCGCGAGCTTCTCGCCCAAGAGCTCCCGCCTGGGCGGTTCCTCGCAACGATTCTCAACAACCTGGCGATGGTCATCGAGCGTCAGACAAAGGACACAACGCAACTGACTGAGGCGTTGGCGATGAGTACGCAAGCGACTGATATCTCTGGAGATCCGTCGTTCTGGGGGACACGCGGGTGGGTTGCATTGGCGCTGAGCAAGTTCGATGAAGCGGAGGCTTCATTCCGCGAAGCGGTGAATCAGGATGCAATGAGTTTTGAGGGGTGGGCCGGGCTCGCCATTGTTCAGCACAAGCTGGGCCCATCGCGGGCCGACGACGCTGCCAGTTCGTTCAGGCGGGTGATGGAGCTCATTGATGCAGCGACAAGCCCGATCAGTGATGATTTGCTGGATCGGCTCAAGACCCAAGGCGATGAGCAGTGGGCCTCGGTTCTGACGCCGTAACGCGGGTACACTTTTCGAAAATTACACAAACACTTCCACACCCAAAGGATGGGGTGTTCGTGCGCCTACAGCCAAGAGGCCACGACGAAGGAGTGCGGTGTACCGAATGTACAGAAAATGCCGAAATGACCCTCAGTTTGCGGCAAAGCAAGAGCGCCAAGAAGACGGAATATACGGAATGATCATCCAATAACGACAGATTTGGAGCGGATTTTCGGTAAATGCACGGCGTCTGAGAGGAGTATTTGAGAATTTTCAAAGCCAGACGGGTTTATTCTTGTGGGAGACGATGAAGTTGTGCTATAGTATTGGCGTTGTCATGCGTTGTAGAGGGCGTGGCAGCGATGGGGCTGATCACCATGGCTCGTTTTGTGGTTCGCGGTGGTTCAGTGTATGGAAACAAGAAGAAAATGGTCCGTTTCACAGAGTGAGCGTCCCTGTATGGGACGGAAAAAACAAGGATTGAGGGAAACAAAATGAAGAAATGTACAGTGGTTGCAGCAGCTGTTGTTGCTGCATCGTCCGGTTTGGCATTGGCGCAGTTCGATGCCTATTACGACGGAAGCCAGAGCCGGCTTGTTGGCGGTGCGTTTGA
>WFPK01000085.1 GCA_015487555.1 Phycisphaerales bacterium | reverse complement strand
AGGTCGGGGTGTTCTGTGATGTCGATGGCGTGACACAGGTGATCGAGTATTCGGATATGGCGGAAGAGTTCGCCAAGCGGACGAACAGCGACGGATCGCTGGCGTTCAATGCAGGGTCGATTGCGATCCATGCGATCGGGGTCGGGTTTATCGAGCAGATTGTATCGAACCCGGAGTACGCGCTCCCGTTCCATCGGGCGGTGAAGAAGGTGGCCCACTTTGATTTGTCCACCGGGCAGATGGTGACGCCGAGCGAGAATAATGCGGTGAAGCTCGAAAAGTTTGTGTTCGATGGCATCCCGCTGGCTCAGCGGTCGATTGTCGTCGAGACGGATCGGGTCGAAGAGTTTGCACCCGTCAAGAGCGCGACGGGGAACGATTCGATCGAGTCGTCGAAGCTGATTCAGAGCGAGCGGGCAGCGCGATGGCTTGAATCGGCGGGGGTGAAGATTCCACGCAACGCGGACGGTTCGGTCGATGCGGTGATCGAGCTCTCGCCCATGACCGCGGTGTGCCCGGAGGACTTGAACGGGGTTGAACTGCCCGAATCCATTGAGCCTGGCTCGACGGTGACGCTGTAATGATTGAACGGTTTGCCCAGTTGCCTAGGTCGCTGCAGAAGTTGTCGAAGCACATGACGCTCGGCGAGGGGGTGCCTGCGCTGGTGGCGCATCCTGATTGGGAGCGTGGCGAAAAGGTGCCCGCGGTGATCTGGATGCACGGCAGGACCGTCAACAAGGAACTCGATCCAGGGCGATACCAACGCTGGCTCCGCAGCGGGATCGGGGCGGTTGCGCTCGATCTGCCCGGGCATGGCGAGCGGTTTGATGAATCGTTCCAGACCGGAGCGCGGACGCTTGAGTTGATTGAGCAGGGGGCCAGCGAGATTGATGGCGTGCTGGCTTCGATGGATGAGCTCGGCGTGTTCGATATGGCTCAGATCGCGATCGGAGGCATGTCGGCGGGGGGCATGGTGACGCTCTGGCGATTGTGCCAAGATCATCGGTTTGTTGGCGCGATGGTCGAGGGGACGACGGGGAATCTCAAGGAACTCTATTTTCCATCGGCGGGCAGTTTTGGTCGTCCTTGGCCTACGGATCATGATCCGGCGGAGGTGGCGAAGGTTGATCCGATGGAGCACCTCGATGGGTTCAGGCCGATCCCGCTTTTGGCGCTGCACAACGAGGGTGATGAGATGGTGCCGATTGGTGGTCAGCGGGTGTTTCTCGATCGGCTCAGGGCGCACTACCAATCGCAGGGGGCGGATGCTGATTTGATCGAGCTGCACACCTTTGTCGATTCGGGAGCCCCGGCCGAGCATGCCGGGTTTGGGCGATATGCCAATGATGCCAAGAACCTCCAGCTCGCGTTCCTCAAGAACCTGTTCGGGATCGAAGGCTGATGCGTTGGCCCCCACCATTCCGATCGCTGGGCAATCCCAAGGAGGTCTGGGCCTGGGGGATGTTCGATCTGGCGAATCAGTCGTTTACGCTTCTGATTATCACGGTGCTGTTCCCGATCTATTTCAAGACGGTCGCGGTTGGTGATCCGTCCAAGGGCGATGCGCTCTGGTCGGCGGGGGTGTCGGCTGCGTTGTTTATTGTGGTGGTGTTGTCGCCGATTCTGGGGGCGCGGGCGGATTCGAGGGGCAGCCGAAAGAAGTTTTTGATGGTTTCGGGGATCGGGTGCGCGCTCCTGACGGCGGCGCTGGCGTTGATCGAACCCGGGTCGGGGTGGATCGGGCTGATGATCTTTATCCCGGCGAATATTTTGTATCAGCTCGGCGAGAATCTTTTGGCGAGTTTTTTGCCCGGGTTATCCACAACGCGGACGATCGGGAAGGTCTCAGCGATCGGGTGGACGATGGGATATGTCGGCGGGTTGATGCTTTTGGTGATTGTGGCGATTCTGGCATTCGCAGCCGGGTGGGATTCGCCCGAGCGATGGAGGCCGATTTTCATCATCGCAGCGGTCTGGTTTGCGCTGGGGATGATCCCGGCAGCGATGATTCTCAAAGAGCCGACATCGCAGGTGAGCGAACTTGGAGCGTTTGCACGATTGAAACAAACCATCAACGAGGCGGCCCACCACCGCGAGTTGTTCCGGTTCCTGATCGCGTTTCTGGTCTATGGGTTCGGGGTGCAGACGATGATCGCGTTTGCTGCGATTCTGGCGGGTGACTTTGGGATCGAGGGGAATCAGTTGATCCTCTTTGTGCTTCAGCTCACGGTGACGGCTGGGGCGACGGCGATTGTGGTGGCGAAGTTTCAGGACAAGATTGGTGTCAAGGCGACGATCATTGGGTTTTTGGCGGTGTGGATTGTCAGCTGCGCAGCGATGTTTGGGGTTAAGGTGATGATTCCCAATGATCCGCCGGCGTGGATTTTCTGGGTGATTGGAAACGGGATCGGGATCGGTCTTGGTGGGATCGGAACTTCGAGCCGGGCGATTGTGGGGATGTTTGCACCCAAGCATCGGACCGCCGAGTTCTTTGGGCTCTGGGGGATGACTTATAAACTCGCCGGGGCGATCGGGGTCTTGGCATTCGGGCAGATCAAGGCGTGGGTTGGTGATTCGGCGGCTTTGGGGTTGCTGACGGGGTTCTTTGCAGTTGGGTTGATGTTGATGCTTCGGGTGAATGTGATTTCGGGGATTCGCAGCGCCAGGCGAGGCGAGCGCGAGGGGGCATCGAAGTGCTAAGATCAGGGCGAGGTATTCTTTATGACGACGACTGATTCAAATGCGGATGTTGCCCTTGCGCCGATCTCGGCGGTGCCTGACGAACGCGGGCGCTATGGGGTGTGCGGCGGGGTGTATGTGCCTGAGACACTCATCGAGGCGCTGCGCCAGCTCGATGAGGTGTACCAGAAGGTGTGCCGGGATGAACAGTTCTGGGATCGGCTGACGGATATGAACCGGGTGTATGTGGGGCGTCCGACCCCTTTGTATCAGGCCAACGGGCTCTCGCGCCGGGCGCGAGGGATGGATAAGGACAAAGAAAAGGGCGCGACGATCTGGCTCAAGCGCGAGGACCTCGCCCATACCGGGGCCCACAAGATCAACAACACCCTCGGGCAGGCGATGCTGGCCAAGAAGATGGGAAAGAAACGGGTCATCGCCGAGACGGGCGCAGGACAGCACGGCGTCGCCACCGCGACCGCAGCGGCGTACTTCGGGCTCAAGTGTGATGTCTATATGGGGTCCGAAGATATCCGTCGGCAGAGTTTGAATGTGACGCGGATGAAGATGCTTGGCGCGAAGGTGATCCCGGTCAATGAAGGATCATGCACACTCAAGGACGCAACGAACGAGGCGATGCGGGACTGGATGGGCTCGGTCGAGCACACGCATTACATTCTGGGCTCGGTGGTCGGGCCTCACCCTTTTCCGATGATTGTGCGGGATTTTCAGTCGGTCATCGGACGCGAGACCAAAGCACAGGCTTTGCGCATGATCGGTGCGATGCCCGATGTGATCGTGGCGTGTGTCGGCGGGGGCTCGAACGCAGCGGGGATGTTCTATCCGTTTGTTGATGAAACGCAGGTCAAGCTTGTCGGGGTCGAAGCGGGCGGGCGTTCGGATATGCTCGGCGATCATGCTGCCCCACTGACCTTTGGCAAGCTCGGGGTTTTGCATGGGTCGATGAGCTATGTGCTCCAAGACGAAGCCGGGCAGACGAGCGAGGTGCATTCGTGCTCGGCCGGATTGGATTATCCGGGAGTTGGGCCGGAGCATTCATACTGGAAAGGCCTTGAGCGAGTGGAATACACGACGATCAACGATGAGCAGGCGCTCGAAGCGTTTTTGTGGGCTGCTCGTGATGAGGGGATTATTCCGGCGCTTGAGTCATCGCACGCGGTGGCCCAGGGGGTTCGCATGGCTGCGGAGATGCCTAAGGATCAGCATCTGATTGTGAATCTTTCGGGGCGTGGGGATAAGGATGTGGAAGAGGTGGCGCGGTTGCTCGGGGATTCGCTGTAGGCTATGCGGGTGAGCGGCGTGGTCGCCCCAGGATTGAGCCCAAAACGCGGGCGACCTTGGCGATTTTTCGCCAGCCCCAGGTGACGGCGCTGAGCGCGGTATGGAATCGGAGCTTGAGGCGCAGGCGACGCAGTGATGGATCGTCGGCGTCGACACGCGATGCCTGGCGGACCCAGTACCGGGCACGGATCCACTGGCGCTGGCGAAGATACGCCAGTGCGAGGTTGTGCATCGCGGGGATGAAGCGAGGCTGAAACTCGAGGGCGCGCTTGGCAGCGATGATTCCGTCGTCGATCCGGTCTGCTTCGAGCATCGCGACACTGAGCCCGTGGTGGGCGCGGTGGCTTGTGGGTTGAAGGGCGATCATCTCGGTGTAAACACGGATGGATTCATTGATCATCTCGGCATCGAGGAGCAATCGCCCGAGCTCGTCGAGGTCTTCGATGCGCGAAGTGATGACTTGCTGGGCATGTGTTCGATGGGGCTTGGAATCGGCGTTGGCGATGTGCTCGGCGAGCTCATTGGCGATCAATGTCCGGTGCTCAAAGGCGAGCAGGTCGCGGATGCGCGGGAGGTCCTCTTCACGGTTGCGCAGGAAGAGCACGCGTGCTAATCGTCGGCGGACAGCGGGGTAGGATTTGTCAAGGCGAAGGACGACATCATAGTGGACGAGCGCATCGGCGATGCGGTGTTCGATCTCGGCGAGTTCGCCCAAGAGGAAATGGGCATCAGGTTGGTCGGATTCGAGTTCGAGGACCCGGCGGAACTTTTCGCCTGCTTCGGTGATCCGGTGCATGTCGAGGAGGAGCTCACCTAGATCGAGCAGGGTGTCAATATCGCCGGGATCAATGCGGAGCTCGCGGAGGTAGAGCTGACGGGCTCGTTCGAGCCGACCCGAGATGGCGTAGGCCTTGGCGAGGCGGGCTTGGACACGGGGGAGTT
The DNA here is from genome assembly GCA_015487555.1 of Phycisphaerales bacterium. Classification (GTDB taxonomy): domain Bacteria; phylum Planctomycetota; class Phycisphaerae; order Phycisphaerales; family UBA1924; genus UBA1924. The sequence continues at coordinate 35,013 of WFPK01000085.1, read as the reverse complement.
CGGGGTCAAGGCGGGCCGCTTCGCGCAGGCACCAGACGGCGCGTTCGTTGTGTCCTGATGCCAAGAGGGAGTCGGCCATGACGGCGTAGAGCTCGCCATGATCGGGGTCGATCTGCTGGGCAAGGTAGAAGGATTCCTCAGCGTCGGTGTATCGCCCCAGGTCAGTCAACGCTTCGATCCGATGGACAAAGGCGTTGATATTCATTGGCTCAACTTTGGAGGCAGCATCGAACCAGACCAGAGCATCGTTGGGCTTGGAAGCGCGTAAGAGATTGAGCCCGGCGAGCAGGGCCGAGTTGGCATCGGGTTGATGGTGCTCTTCGTGGAGGGTGTAGCACTTGGAAAAGGCGTCGGCTGCATCGGTGTTTCGTCCGGCAGCTTCGAGGGTCAGCCCGAGATTGAAGTACCATTCTGCTTGATAAGGGTTGAGCGACAACGCCTGGCGAAGCTCGTTCTCGGCTTCGTCCCATCGCCCGGCATCGTAGTGCTCGTGGGCGCGTTCGACATGAAGTTCTGCATCAACCCAATCGTTCATGTGATGATCTTTGTCCTGGTGACCTACTCCAAACTCGTGCTGGTCAATCGTAACCAATTTTTGGCGACGCATCAATCCTATGGACTACACTCTATGGATCATTCTTCGGCAATTTGCCGATGAAAGACCGAGAATCTCTCGGGGCGCATCTCTGATACCGATATGAACTTACCAGACACTCCAACCTGCAAAATGCGACTGATTGCCCACGGATCGCTGCTCATCGCCTTCTTTGCGGGCAGCGCCTGTTCGCGGGAGACCCTTCCATCCGATAGCCTGATGAATCGGCAGGGTGGATTGGTACACCAGTCTTGGGTTGCCCCCCCGATAGAGGGGGTGGGCGGGCGCGTTGGAGTGTTGGAGAAAAAATTGGATTTGGCGGATTCCTCGGCTGCGCGTACGCCTGAGCAGGAGGTGGAGGGGACTGATTTGGCAGAGAGGGAGGACGGGCCTAGCGAGATCAACAGGCAAATCCAGGCGCAGCTCGATGAGATACTCGCGCTTTACCGTCGGCTTCATATCGAGCTCGATGATGGCGGGCGATCGGCGTTGATTGTTGATTTGTTCAATGACTCCCGACTTGAGATTCGTCGGCTTGGGTTTGAGCTGACAGATCGTGATCTGTCGAGCAATACGGTGCTCGCTCCTGAAGTGAGCGAGGCGGCCAAAGGGATGTTACACGATCAGAGTCCCGAGATTCGGTCCAAAGCAGCGCGGTTGATTACTCGATTGATCCCTCCCGATGCGATGATGGTGCTGACCGAATCACTCGGCAGGGAGACGGATCCGATGGCTGCCAAGCCGATGCTGATGGGGATTGCGCGTTGGCCTAGTCCTGAAGCGGTCGGTCCTGTGCTCGTGTGGTTTTTGCGTGATGATTCGCCTTTCGCAGCTGCGAGCAGTGCTGCGTGGTCGATCGAACAAGCGGGATATTGGGATGACCAGACGGATCATCCTCTCTTGCTTAATCGGTTGCGAAATATGGATTCTGGGCAGCTCCGCGAGGCGGGGATGAAACTGCTCGCCCGGCTGGGCGATGCATCGGATCTTGGGATGTTGATGTCGTTGCTTCTTGCTGAGGATCAGAATCAACAGCAATGGGCAGCCAATGCGCTTGTTGAGACCCCTCGTTCGGTCGAGTTGCTTGTGCAGGCAGCGGAAGAGAATGACCGGTTGTTCAAAGCGGCGAGTGATTCGTTGATTCGGCATCGGGCGACGCCCGAGGGGCTGCGTCGGCTTGTTTCGTTGCCCTACCCCGACGAGGACACGCGGGTCGATGCGATTGTGCGCATGGGGGCGGCCCTTGAGGACGATCGGCTTGCCGAGGCGGTTCGATTGGCAAATCTTGATTCGTCGTATACGGTGTTGCTGCTCAGTCGGTTGCTCAATGGCGATATCGAGATCACGGCACGGGTTGCTAAAGGGATTATTCTGCTTGCCCAGACCGAGCTTGATGATCTGCGTCCCAACCGGGCCTTTGAGGCGGCCATTGCGCTCGATGGTGTCGCGCTTGAGCCTGCGGACCAGAGCAAAATCGGCTCGATCAAGGCGGGTTCGTTGATTCTGCTTGGGAAGTTCAATGAGGCATCTGAAATCAGTGTCGATCCCGAGCTCTGGTTGGCCACCGTTGACCGAACGCCTGATGTTGAGCTTCGAAAACGGATCGGGCTTTTTATGATTGAGTCGTTTGGCGATGCACTCTCGGAGCCGCTGATTGAGGATATCCGAGCGGCTTCTGGCCTTGCTCAATCGCCTGCAGCATCAGGGCCGGGCGGGGATCAGGACGACTGACATTGGCAATTGATATTGTTTGTGGTACTGATTGTGATATTGATTGGTTTGCTACTTCCGCTTGCCTTGTTCTAAAGCCTGGGCGTTTGGTGTCGAGGGGGTGCGGAATCGACGCAGCATTGAACCGATGTGGACTTGAGGGCGGCGGGGGGACTTGTTGGTGAGCCATTCGGTGCAGCTTGGCTTTGTTGGGAGTGCGTTGATGGCGTGGTCGAGGGTATCGAAACCGTCGATTGGATCGAGCCCGATGTCGAACCATGTATCCCAGTTTCGATCAAGTTTTTTGATGACGCGCGATGGGGCAATCCGGTCGGATCTGGTTTTGAGCCCGGTCAGCATGGTGTATCCCAGGTCGGCAACAGATCGGATTTCGTCGGCGATTTTGCTTGTGCGATCGCTTGGATTGATCGCGGGGGGTTGGTCTTGGGTGAGGGGGCTTAGGCCATAGAACTGAATCTGGAGAGCACCGTGCCGATCGATGAGGATGTCCGCCGGGTTGATCGGGCCGTTGAAGATATGTTGTTTGTGCGCCGATGCAATCGCATCGAGAAGGTGTTCGATGGCGCGGGCGGCTTCGGGGACACTGAGCTTGCCGCCTTGGGTTTCGAGGAGCCCATCGAGCGTGACAAGCCCGTCATGGTTGCCTGTGTAGGGTGTGATGACACAGAGTTGTCCGTGATCGTCGTAGGATACGGATTTAATTTTGAGCAGGTGCGGATGATCGAGGGTGCTCATCTTGACGAATGCGTCGAACAGGTTTCTGCGGAGTTTGGGGTTGTTGATCCGGTCGAAGCGGTAGAGGAGGTAGTTTGTGTCGGTGCGATTGCAGAGGACGACGAATCTTGCTGCACCATGAGCGCTACCGAGTGCTCGGATGAGTTTGTATGGGCCAAAGTATTCGTGTCGGAGCGGTGTGCTCATGCGTTGTCGCTCATATGTATCGCGTATCCCATGTTTGATTCCGCGCGTGATTGTAGAATCCGAAACAGGCTCGTAGGGTTGAGGCTGTGTGCTTGGACCGTATCTTCTTGATGCGTAAAGGGATTATACCTCCCACTATCCTCTTGGTTCAACCCGGTGTACCCTCATTCTCTTTCATTGTGTTTTTATCGGCCTGCTCCCGAAAAAGGCTCCACTTTTCCACGATTTGGCTTTATTGCCCGTACACAACCCTTCCTCGGGTTTTTGGGATGGTGATATGGACTCTTCGCGTGCTATGATTTGTATCCATGCCGTGCCTGTATTGGCCTGGGGTACCACACATACCAACGCCCTCCCCGCCGCGGCGATGATGTTCGTTTGGCCGGGGAAGAATGAGGTTGATTTTCGATGCCGTACTATATGTCAATGGGCAAGCTGCCCAAGAAGCGTCATATCCAGTTCCGCCGTCCTGATGGTGCGATGTATTCTGAAGAGGTCTTTGGCACCGAAGGTTTCTCCGGTCCAACTTCTACGATGTATCACATCCACCCGCCGACGCAGGTGATTGGGTGGAAGAAGCTGTATTCGACCAAGGTTGAATATGTCGAGCAAGACACACTTCGTCAACAGCATGTGCTTACCCAGCGGGTCAAGAAGGGTGGCGACCCGGTTACGGGGCGTGTGGTGCTTCTCGGGAATGATGATGTTGAGATGAGCGTGTGCCAGCCTGAGGTTCAGCTTCCGTACTATTACAAAAATGGGCAGGGTGATGAGTTGTTGTTCATCCACTATGGTTCGGGCACGGTCTATACCATGTTTGGCACGCTCAAGTTCACTCCCAAGGACTATATCGTTATGCCCAAGGGTGTGATCTATAAGATTGTCTTCGATGAACGCCCCGACGATGGGTCGGACAACGAAGCCTTTGGTGGGTATACCAAAGAGCAGATGCCGCTGGGCAAGTTTATCTGCTTTGAGTCTTGCAACGCGAGCCATATTGCTCCTCCGTCGAGCTACAAGGCGAAGAAGACCGGGCAGTTCCTTGAGCATGCGCCGTTCTGTGAGCGCGATATCCGTGTGCCGTTTGAGGATGCCGACCATCCATTGGCATATGACGAGAAAGGCGAGTTTGAAGTTCGGATCAAGGCACGCAACATGATCCATTCGTATATTTATCCGTATCATCCGCTCGAAGTGGTTGGGTGGGACGGGTGCTACTACCCGTATTGCTTCAATATTCATGAGTTCGCACCGATCACCGGGCAGCTTCATATGCCGCCTCCGATCCACCTGACTTTCGAGGCATACAACTTCCTGATCTGCTCGTTCTGTCCGCGGGCGTTGGACTTCCATCCTGATGCGATCGTGGTGCCTTACAACCACAGCAACATCGACTCGGACGAGATCATGTACTATGTCGAGGGCAATTACAAGGCCCGGCGTGGGATCACCTCGGGCTCGATCAGTTTGCATCCCCAGGGCTTGGCGCACGGGCCTCACCCGGGCACCGTCGAGGCATCGCTGGGTAAGAAGTGGACCGATGAGCTGGCGGTGATGTGCGATACATTCCGCCCGATGTTCCCGACCAAGGCGTGTATGGACCTCGATGACCCGGATTATCCAGAATCCTGGCGCCAAGATCACTTCGCACCCGGCGAAATCCGTAATGCCGATGCGGAAGAGACCAGCTCGGACGATAACCCGATCAACACCTGAGATTGAAACGGGCAATATTTCAAAGAAAACAACCCATGCTTTCGAGTGTGGGTTTTTTATGCGCTCGCATTGGGGGAAAGGAACCTATCATCTGGCATGAGCAATGAAGCAGCGGTTCAATCCGAGTTCTCGATCTATGCGTCGTTGGCAAATGACTTTGCTGGGGACGCGTCCAATGCCCAAAAGGTCGAGGAGTTTGCGCAAATCTGTGTTGAACGGGTGAAGGCAGGCGGAAAAATCCTTGCGATTGGCAACGGCGGGTCATGCGCCGATGCGATCCATTTCTGCGAAGAACTCACCGGGCGCTACCGCGATGATCGCCCGTCGATCCCCGCGATTGCGTGCGCCGATGCGGGGCATATCACTTGTGTTGGCAATGACTATGGGTTCGATGCGATTTTTTCGCGTTGGATCGAGGGGGTTGGGAACACGGGCGATGTGCTGGTGGCGATGTCGACCAGCGGGAACAGCGCCAATATCATCAGGGCGGTCGAGGTTGCCAAAGCCAAGGGGATGTATATCGCGTTGCTGCTGGGCAAGGGCGGCGGCAAGCTCGCAGGAGTGGGTGATATCGAGTGGGTCGTTGGTGGACAGACGAGCGACCGGATTCAAGAGCTGCATATGCTGATCTTGCATGCACTCGTCGGCGCAATTGAGCGAGGCATGTGAACCCGCTTAGCGAGGCTCGTGATAGAACCCTCGCCCGGCTTCGACGAGTTTCCCGGCTTTGACCAGCGCTTTCCAGATTCGTGGATCAAACTCGGATGGGCCTGGGGGCTGGATGGAGTCGATGTTGGCGCTTTTTCCTGTGGTGACATCGCGTTGAGAGATTTTGGATTCGTCATCGAGCTTTTTGAACTTGAGCCGATGGCGGAAGACGCGAAGGGCCTCGTTGAGCTCGGCTTGCGAATAGTCAGGGATTGGCTCTTCCTTTGGTTTGAAGGCGTCAGGGTCTTCGAGCTTGGAGATCATGGCATCGAGTCCAACGGTGTCACGCTCTTGTGTGATGCGTTTGAGCTCGGTTTGATCGACGGGCATCCGCCCGAGCAGCCGACCGAGCATTGTCCATGATTCGAGGACTTTGACGGGGTCGGTCTGGGTGCGGAGTTTGATTTCGGTATCGCGTATTTTTTCGATAATGTTCATGGCAGGGAATGATAGGTCGGCACCAAAGCCCAAAGAAAACTGCCAGTCAGCGTGACCGGCAGCTTTCGGAGGTTATGCGAGTTATTGAACGATCAGTTATCGTCGCCGGCGGGTACCGATGACAAGTCCGGTGGCGAGGAGGGCGAGCGATCCTGGCGCGGGGACCTGGGTGGTGAGCACACGGACAGCATCGTGCATGAGGAATCCCCCGCGGTTGCCGTAGTTGGATTCTACTGTGACACGATTGAACTCTTTGTCACTGGCCCAGCCGTTCCATGACCAGTCGCCTCCGACCGTTGCGAGGAGTTTGTCCGAGCCCACGAGCGTGTCGCCATCGAAGAACTTGATGTCTGCATCGGGTGTGTTGGCGATGGTGGCAAAGAATCCGCCAAAGGATTTTTGTGCGGTATTGAATCGGTATTCGATGCCGCCCGCGGTATTGCCGAGCATTTTGGCGCCTTCATAGGCTTGGGCTTGGCCTCGCCAATCGCCCGATCGGAAGGACCATCTTGATGTGGCGTGCAGGAATGATCCTTTCGTATTGACCAGCTCGGCCATGCCATCGAATGCCGCGACGGGGTTTCGGTCGAATGTTTTCATGTTGAGGTTGTTGAATCCCTCAAACTGCAAGGACGAGAACTCATCGACACGGACAATGTCGGCGCTGGCTGCGAAACTGGTCGCAGCGACGAAAGCAATAGCGATTCGATACATGGCGTGTACCCCTTTGGTGTTGGTGCCAGTGATTGCACTGGGCACCCTCAGCCTCCTAAACGGGGTGTGTGTGTGCCACGATGGGGGATGGAAAATGCGGGGTTGGAGGCGTACAGATAGCGCAGGACGAATAATCGGAACCCCATGAATGGCTAACCACTGCTCAGCGTCGTCGGCGAGCAACGAGCAATCCGCCCATGCCAATGAGTGCCCCTGTGCCTGGCGCCGGGATGAAGTAGCCCAGGGTAATCGTTGAGCCAGCCAACAATACGGCATCGACACCGTCTGGGTTGTCATCAAAGGATTCAAAGAGTGAAAGGTGGAACTCGCCGTCGGCGTTGAGGTGGAAGTCGGTTTCGAACGAGCCTGTGAACCGTTGAATGCCGCCTAAATCAAATCCCAATGCGGGCGTGAAGGTATCAGGCCAAGCTCCATCAAAGGTTCCATCGGAGTTGCCAAAGCGAGCATTCACCTCAGAGAACCACGAACCTCCAAATGTTTCGATTGTAAAGTCGTATGAAACTGAGACAATCACATTGAATGGCGCTCCCTGTGTCGGGGAAAGGATCATGGTTTGATTGTCGATGTCGCCGTCAAGGTCCCATGATTGGAGCCCGGAGACATCGAATGTTTCTTGAGCACCGCAAGTCATTGCAACGGTTCCGCACAGAGCAAACAATCCAATAATTCTCATGATATCCCTCTTCTCTCGGTTCTCTTTCGTCCATCCCAAGGCATGCAACACAGCACACTCCTCGCCCACCGTATCATGCCAGAAATGGGGGGCAAGAGAATATGATCTAATTTGAGATAATTGTCGGAACGAGTACCGTGTTTCCAAGCCCTGAAGGAGGATGTGGATCCTCCTTCAGGATACCCGGCGCCAAATCAACTTGATCTACTGATGCCTGGGTGATGCTTGGGCGAATCGTTCATGTGCTCACAGATTTCCTCGGCGTTCCTGTTCGAGTTCGAGGCTCTCGAAGAGGGCTTTGAAGTTGCCTTTGCCAAAGCTCTGGCTGCCTCTGCGGCAGATGATTTCGATGAAGAAGGTTGGGCGATCTTGGAGGGGTTTGGTGAAGAGTTGGAGGAGGTAGCCTTCGTCGTCGGCATCGACAAGGATGCCCAAGTCCTTGATGCGCTGGTGGTCTTCTTTGACGCCTTCGTGCCCGTGCTCTTTGAGCATTTTTTCGACGCGTTCCCAGACGAGCTCGTAGTAGGTTTCAGGCATCGAGAGGAAATCAACGCCTCGGCGGCGGAGTTCGGCGACAGTGGCCAAGCCATCGTCGGTTCGGAAGGCGAGGTGCTGGACGCCGGGGGTCATGTTGTGCCATTCGAGGTATTCGAGGATCTGGCTTTTCTTGACACCATCGGCGGGCTCGTTGATGGGCATTTTGATGAGGTTGTTGCCGCTGGCCATGACCTTGGACATCAGTGCCGAATACTCGGTGGAGATGTCATTGTCATCGAAGTGTTTGAACATTTCAAAGCCCATGACATCTTCGTACCATTTGACCCAGTAGTTCATTTTGCCTTCTTCGACATTGCCGACGAAGTGATCGCAGTACATCAAGCCGCAGGGGTTTTGTTCGTTGTAGGTGTTGAGCTGCGACTCGAATTTTTTGAAAGTCGGCATGAACGGGCCTCCTTTGCGGAGGTTCTCGTGGGTGTAGTCGCCGGTGCGAGAGACAAAGGTGTGGATAACGCGTCCGTAGATTTTGATCGAGGCGACGGTAACGGTGCCTTTTTCATCTTCGAGCGTGCGTGGCGGTTGGGCACACTCGGCACCGTTGGCGATGGCTTTGTTGTAGGTGGCGGTTGCGTCTTCAACGGTGAGGGCGACCTCTTTGACGCCATCGCCATAGAGCTTGATTTCTTCAGCAGCGGGATGATCCTTGTTGAGCGGGGTGGTCAGGAGGATGCGGATGTTGCCCTGGGTGAGGAGGTAATCTGCCTCTTCGCGCGATCCGGTGGTGAGGTCCGCGATCTGGTCGATGCGGAACCCAAAGGTGTGGGCGTAGAAGTAGGCAGCCTGCTTGGCGTTGCCGACATAGAATCGGACATGATCGACATCAATCAGGGTCAATGGGTCGGAACTGACGGCGGCGGGTTGGGTCGAAGCGGTGGTCATCTCTGCGGTCCTTGAAAGCTCTTGGGCAGACGGTGCCGATCCTTTCCTCGCGGGAGGAGTCGGCGGGAGCCCAGGTCCCTTGGAACCATTCTATCCGAAGGAATGTGTCGATGACAAGGGGATTTGACGCCGCTATTGACGGTGTTTTTTCAAGAATTGGCTTGGGCAACCATTTCGCGAAATCCGGACGATGAATCACCCATCCGCAAGATGCTGACCGTGCTCTGTGCCAGCAGGGCACCGAGGGGCTTGCCCGCGACCAAGAGGACGGCATCGCCGTCTTCGGTGATCCCTTCCGCCCGGATCAGGTTCTCGACCTGATCGGTCCAATCGCGAAGCCGACCGGTTTCGGGTGGTTGGGTGTAGATGGGGGTGACGCCGCCGTAGAGGGCCATTCGGTGTGATGCGATCCTCGATGAGGTGTAGGCATAGATCGGGACGCGGAAATCGTACTGGCTCAGGTATCGTGCCATCCCGCCTGCTTGTGACCAGACGACGATCGCCTTGGCGTTGAGTTCCTCGGCCATGTGCCAGACACCTTTGGCCAAAGCGGCGGATCGGAATGGGTATTCCTTCATGTCTGTTGGTATGCCCGAGCGATGGACGATCTGGTCCATGCGGGACTCGGTGATTTTGATGATCCGCTGCATGGTTTCGACGACAATATGTGGGTGGGCCCCCACTGCGGTTTCGCCTGAGAGCATGACGGCGTCGCACCCATCAAGGACGGCATTGGCGACATCAGAGGCTTCGGCGCGGGTGGGTGTAGCCGACTCGATCATGGTCTCGAGCATCTGGGTGGCGACGATGCAAGGCTTGCCCAGGGCGTTGCACTTGGCGAGGATGTATTTCTGGATGATGGGAACCTTGGCGACATCCATCTCGACGCCGAGATCGCCTCGGGCGACCATGATGGCGTCGGTGGCTTTGATGATCGAGTCGAGGTTGGCAATCGCCTGAGGCATTTCGATCTTGGCGACGACGGGGATCGAGGTGCCCATGTCATTATCACCGGGTTGCTCGCCGCTGCATTTCCATTCTTCGAGTTTGGCTTTGAGTTCAAGGATTTCGTCTGCGGTGCGGACGAACGAGAGTGCAAGATAATCGAGTTGATGCTCGGCAGCCCATTTGGCACAGGCCCAGTCCCGCTCGGTGATTGCGGGCATGTTGAGATCGGATTCGGGGAGATTAACTCCTTTGGCGCTTGTGACCTTGCCGCCGACGGTGACTCGACATCGGAGCCATTTGCCTTTTTCTTGTTCGACTGCAAGCATGCGGATGAGCCCGTCATTGATGAGCACGCGTTGTCCTGGGAGGACATCTTCGTAGAATGCGTCGAAGGTGACATCGAAGGTGGGCGAGCCGTCGATGATGGTGGCGTCGCCTTGTCCTTTGCGGAAATAGACCTCGTCTCCGGTTTTGAGCATGATTCCGCCGTCGCTATGGAGATCGGGAACTTTGCAGACGCGCATCTTCGGGCCTTGGAGATCGCCGAGGATGGCGATGCATCGTCCGGAGGTGTCGATGGCCCGGCGTACAGTCGCGAGTCGTTTGTCCATGTCTTCGAGATTGCCATGGGAGAAGTTGAGCCTGAAGACGGAAACGCCCGTTTCGATGAGCTTTTCGAGCATTTCGTCGGAGTCGGATGCCGGGCCAAGGGTGGCGACGATTTTGGCATGGGCAGGGCGTGAGGGTTCGTCGGTGGTCATCCAGGACGGGACGGTGAGGTGTGGCATGGAGTCACTCCGCGCGGGGTGTGGTGGATCATCGTGATGCGGTCTTTATCGGCTTGGAAGGCGGAAGTTCATGATTTGTGGGTTGTAATCGGATGGTTGATGCGCACTAGAATCGGTCATGGAGAACACTTCATCACCAGTTGCAATTGTCACCGGCGCCGGGTCAGGGGTTGGGCGGGCTGCTGCCCTTGGGCTTGGTGCTTGTGGATATCGAGTCGCGCTGATCGGGCGTCGGCTTGGTTTGCTCGAAGAAACCGGGAGGACGATCGGTGAACAGGGAGTCGATTGGGTAGCGATCCCGGCGGATATTTCTGCCCATGACGATCGGATGCGAATCATGGAGCATGCCAATGGGTTGGGACGCATTGATGCCATTGTGAACAATGCTGCTCTGGGCACCTGTAAAAAGCTTGGCGAGCTGGGTGAATCGGAGACTGCAGAGCTTTTTGCGGTCAATGCGATCGGGCCGATCGAGCTGGTGAAGTTGGCCCTGCCAGCACTGATCGAATCGAAGGGGTGTGTGGTCAATGTTGCATCGGTCGCGATGCTCGATCCATTTGTTGGGCTCGGTGTCTATGGGTGCACCAAGGCGGCGATTGATGGGCTGACACGGGCGTTGCACAATGAGTATGGCGAACTCGGTATTCGGGCGTATACCATCGCGCCCGGTGCGATCGAGACGGCGATGCTGCGGTCGATCGTGTCCAAGGAGATGCTGCCGACAGCGAATACGCTCTCGGCGGAGCAGGTGGCGGGGAAGATCATCGCGTGTATCACTGGCGAAGTGAGCGAGCCGTCGGGTTCGACGATTGTGATGAATAATCCATAACCAAACAGTCTGCGGTGGCCCGGCTCGCCGAGCCGGGTTCTTTGTTGCACATTTCAAATCAAAAGAAGACCCGGCTCGGCGAGCCGGGCCACCGGGACAGGGTATCACTCGCCTGGGATGTAGGAGATGGCGCCTTCCATTGGGGAGCTGGCGGTGGCGTAGAGCTTCTTGGGGATCCGTCCCGCAAGATAACTCTGACGCCCGGCCTGGCAGGCTTTGCGCATGGCGTGGGCCATCATGATCGGATCGGTTGCGTGTGCGATGGCGGTGTTGAGCAGGACGCCATCGGCGCCGAGTTCCATCGCCAGGGCGACATCGGACGCACTGCCGACGCCGGCATCGACGATGACGGGGAAGTCTGGATCGTTCTCTTTGAGCAGTTCTAAACACAGGACGATGTTGTTGATATTGAGTACGCCTTGCCCTGAGCCGATCGGTGAGCCCGCGGGCATCACGGCGACCGCACCGGCGTCTTTGATGCGCTTGGCGCTGATGGGATCGTCGGAGGTATAGCACAAGACATTGAAACCATCGGCGACGAGTGTTTCGACGGCTTCGAGGGTACCGACAGGATCGGGGAGGAGGGTTTTTTTGTCGCCGAGCACTTCGAGCTTGACCCAACTCGCGCCAGGGTTTTCGAGCTGCTCGAGCAGTTCTCGCCCGAGCCGAGATACACGCACCGCGTCTTCGGCTGTGAAACACCCGGCGGTGTTGGGGAGGATGGTGTATCGGCTCAGGTCGATGTATTCGAGCAGGCTCTTGCCCTCGGCGTTGAACAAGCGCTCACGCCGGACGGCGACCGTGATGACCTGGGCCCCCGAAGCGTCGAGGGCCTCTTTCATTTGCTCCATCGAAGCGTACTTGCCGGTGCCGACGAGCAGGCGGGAGTCGAAGGAATGCCCAGCGATATCGAGTGAGGACAATCCCGGTTCGGTTTGGAGGGTGGTCATTGGATGGTCTCCTTATGCCTGGACGGATTTAGGCTTGGACAGTCGCGGTCGAGCGGACATGGAGCTCGGCGAGTTGTTCGTCGTCGACGACATTGGGTGCTTCGCACATGAGATCGACGCCGGTGAGTGATTTGGGGAAGGCGATGACATCGCGGATGTTCTCGGTGCCGATGATGTGCATGACCAAGCGATCGAGCCCGAAGGCGACGCCGCCGTGGGGTGGTGCGCCGTAGGTGAGGGCGTCGAGCAAGAAGCTGAACTTGAGTTTGGCTTCTTCCTGAGTCATCCCCAGAAGCTCGAAGACCTTGGACTGGACCTCTTGCTGGTGGATACGGATCGACCCACCTCCGATTTCTGAGCCATTGCAGATCATGTCGTAGCCGTCGGAGACGATTGATTCAACGGTGTCGATGTCTTTGGCATCGCAGGCCATGAATCGTTCGAGCTCGGCCTTGGTCGGGGCAGTGAATGGGTGATGGAGCGAGTGGTATCGCCCGGATTCTTCGTCGTATTCGAACATCGGGAAGTCGTAGACCCAGAGGAAGTTCCATTTGCCTTCGGGGATGTAGTCATGCTCTTTGGCGATCTTGAGGCGGAGTTCGCCGAGCGCCTTGGTGCAAATGTTGTAGGTGTCAGCACCGAAGACGACCGCGTCGCCGTCTTCGAGTCCGAGCCGTTCGATGAGTTCTTCTTTGATGCTGGCGAGGAACTTGGCGATGCCGGTGGAGAACTCGCCATCGACAAACTTGACGGTTGGAGCGCCGCCTGCGCCGAACTGCTCGACGAATGGATTGAACTTGTCGGTGACTTTGCGCGAGAACTTGGTCGCTGCGCCGGGCACACGGATGGCCTTGACGACGCCCTTGTTCTTGGCGAGCGCATCGGTGAAGACCCCGAACTCGGCCTTGGCAGCGAGATCGGAGATGTCGACGAGCTTCAAATCAAAGCGGGTATCGGGGCGGTCGATGCCGTAGGTGTCCATCGCTTCTTTGTAGGTCATGCGTGGGAAGTCTGGGAGATCCACATCGAGCAGCTCCTTCCAAACTTTCTTGGCGAATCCTTCCATAATTTCGAGCACTTCATCGCGATCGACAAAGCTCATCTCAAGATCGATCTGGGTAAACTCGGCCTGGCGATCGGCTCTTGGGTCTTCGTCGCGGAAGCACTTGACGATCTGCAAATACCGATCACACCCCCCCACCATCAGAATCTGCTTGAACAACTGAGGTGACTGAGGCAACGCATACCACATACCTTCTTGATTCCTCGATGGTACCAAGAAGTCGCGTGCACCTTCGGGCGTCGATCGGCACAGCACTGGGGTTTCGACCTCGATGAACTCGTGTTCATCGAAGTAGTCTCGGGTGAGTTTGGCGATGCGATGGCGGGTGCGGAGGATGCTCTGCATCGTCGGGCGGCGCATGTCGATGTAGCGATAGCGCAGGCGGACTTCCTCGTTGGGGAGGTCTTTTTCGTTGCTGGGGATGAAGGGAAGTTTTTTCGTCTTGGAGAGCACTTCGAGCTCGGTGACGAGGACTTCGATTTCGCCGGTGGCGATCTTTGGGTTGGGCTTGCCTCGGGCGCGGACGACGCCGGTGACTTTGATGCAGTCTTCGTTGCGGAGCCGATCGCCGGCTTCCATGGTGGCCTCGTTGCCATCTTCGGAATCGAACACCACCTGGGTGATGCCTGCGCGGTCGCGCATATCGACGAAGATCAGCCCGCCGCCATGTCCGCGATAGGCATTGACCCACCCGCAGAGGGTGACGGTTTGGCCGATGTTTGATTCGTTGAGTTGTGAGCAAGTATGGGTGCGCATGGTCATCGTGCTTTCGTGTGCTGATGGTCTGGATGTGAGCACGATCCTATGCGAGCTCGACGAAAAAAGGCTCCCATTGGGGAGCCTTCGTGGTGAAATCGGTGGTGTTTTAGGGCTCAGGCGGCCTGGGCGTGTGCTTCGCGCATGCCTTCGATCATGTATCCTGCGATCACATTCAAAGCGTGCGTCCAATCCTCATTGAGCTGAGGCGTCCATGTGTACCCGGCCACTTTTCCCAGTGCGTAGACCATGGTGTCCCGGACAATTGGGAAATGGGCCTCTTGGGTGCCGTAGGCGATATGACGAGCGCCCATTTCTCTGAGTGGCTCGATGAGGTTTTCGATATCGGGGACATTTTTGGCCACGAGCAGCAGGGCGTTGACCATGTGCTTTTTCTGTCGGCCTAGATCATCGGGGAACATCGAACGGATTTGTGGTGCCGACTCGAAGAGTTTGGCATAAAAAACGGACACGACTTCATCAAGCTGAGGCTCGATAATGCGAAAACTTGTTGAGAGGCGATTGATCAGGTTGTTATCAAAAGTCACAGGACAGCCCTCCGATTTGAGCGGTTGAGTTGGTGCTCGGAAAGGATCGGAGATTTATCGGGCACGCTGAACATTGAAAACAAGCCTGAGGCGTTTTTTTTTCAAAACCACCGAAAAATCAGCACATTTCGATGCACACCGCGACGGCATTGCCCCCGCCGAGGCACAAGGCAGCGACGCCTTTCTTGCCACCGGTGCGTTTGAGCTGGTGGATCAGGGTGACGAGGACACGGGTCCCCGATGCCCCGATGGGGTGTCCCAGCGCGACGCCGCCGCCGCAGATGTTGAGTTTGTCTTCGGAGATGCCGAGTTCCTTGATATTGCACAGGAGCTGGGCTGCGAAGGCTTCGTTGATCTCGTACATATCGACCTCGTCGATCGACCACCCGGCTTTGTCGAGTGCGCCTTTGATGCCTGCGATTGGGGCTGCGAAGATGTCCTTGGGATCGACGCCTGCGGTGTTGTAGGAGACGATCTTGCACAAGGGCGCGAGCCCGAGCTGGGAAGCCTTTGATTCGCTCATCACGATGGTGGCAGCTGCGCCGTCGGAAATTTGGGATGCATTGCCAGCGGTGACGGTGCCGTCCTTGGTAAAGGCCGGGCGGAGTTTGGCGAGTCCTTCAGCGGTTGAGTCGCCACGAATCCCCTCGTCGATGCTAATGCCACCTTCGGGGCCGGGCTTGCGCCGGTTGCCGAGTTGTTCGCCGGTGAGTTTGACGACCTCGGCGTCGAAGTATCCTGCCTCCCACGCAGCAGCTGCTCGTTGGTGGGACTGGGCAGCGAAACGGTCCTGATCTTCGCGGGTAATACCAAAGGTCTCGGCGGTGTGCTCGGCCGCATTGCCCATCGGCCACCCCTCGAAGGCGCACCGGAGTCCGTCGTAGGCCATGTGATCTTCCATGGTGCCCGGGCCGTACTTGATGCCGGCGCGGACATGGGCGAAGTGTGGTGCCCCGGTCATGTTCTCCATGCCCCCAGCAATCACACATTCGTTGTCACCGGCTTTGATCGACTGGGCGGCCATCATGACGGCTTCGAGCCCTGAGCCGCAGACTTTGTTGATGGTTTTGGCTGAGAGTGTGGAGGGAAGCCCGGCCTTGAGCCCGGCCTGGCGGGCAGGGTTCTGTCCAACGCCTGCCTGGAGGACACACCCCATGACACACTCATCTACATGGTCTTTGGCTGCGGGTGCGTCGGCGAGGGCAGCTTCGATGGCGAAGGCACCGATCTCAGGCGACGCGACGCGTGAGAATGAACCAAAGAACTTGCCGATCGGGGTTCGACGGGCGGCGACGATGACGGGCTGGTTGGACATGAGCATCTCCAGTATGGTGTATATGGTGGTTTGTACCCCGCCTGGCGCACGCTCGGCGGGGTCAGGATCATAGACATCTCAACTCAAAATACCGTCTGATTCGGGAGCATATCAGGCGTGATTGCGGGCTAAGATTCCCTCCTGTTTCATTTGTCAAAGAACACGAGGAAATCCATGTCCACCACCACCGCTGCCGACACCCATGTCAAACTCGAAGCCAACACCAATCAAGCGCTTGGGATCGCCCAGTACGCGATCGATTTCCTCTCTGACGACCCGGCCAAACGGGGCGAGCCGGATGCATCGGTGCTCGAACGGACCAATATGTTCTTCACCGACGCGGTCCTCTGCGGGCTCTCGGCCTTGGCGCTCAAAACCAACGCCCCGACCGTGCTCCGTGACGAGGCATTGCAGTATCCGGTGACGGATGCCACCCATCGGCTCGGCAAAGCGACCCAGCGCGGGGCGACGGTCTTTGGATCAAATGTGCAGGTTCACCCTGAGAAGGCAGCCTTGGCCAACGGGTCGGCGGTCCGCGAGTGGGATTCCAACGGCACCAACTTTGGATACAACCCGCAACTCGGGCATACCGCCGGCGAGTTCGGACACAACGATTTCTATGGCGTGTGCATCGCCGGCGCCCAGATGGGCGGACATGACGGCGCGTATGCACTCAAAGCGATGATCTGCCTCGACGAGATTCGTGGGCGATTGTCTGAAGTGTTCTCGCTCAAGACCTACAAGATCGACCATGTGGTGCACGGTGCGATCGGATCGGCAGCGGTATTTGGCGCGATGCTCGGGGCAACAGCGGAGCAAATCGAATCGGCGATCGGGATGGTCGTTGCCCACTACATCCCGTTCCGCGCGATCCGCGCGGGCAAGCAGCTTTCGGATTCGAAGGGCGCAAGCGCGGCGATCTCGACCGAAGTCGCGATTATGTCAGTTCGGCGATCAATGAACGGGTTCATGGGCCCACGGGATATCTTCCGGAATCCAGAATCCATCTTCCGCATCTTTGAAGGGCCCGGGCAGATGTTCGAAGCCGTCGGGACGGACAATGCCAATACCAAGCAGGCCGACGCGTCGCCGTTTGATCTGGTGCTCGGGCGGGCAGGATCGGACTTTGCGGTCATGGGGATGCACTTCAAACTCGGGCTCTATGAGCACCAGAGCGCGGGCGCATTGCAGGCCTTGCTCGATCTCTTGAAGAAGGCTCCTCACCTGCTCGATGATGAAACGGGCTCAAAGATCAAAACAATCAAAATCACCGCCTACGAGCCCGCATTTGGTATTATTGGCGATCCGGCCAAGCGGAATCCGACCACCCGCCAGAGCGCGGACCATTCGATGGTTTACATCGTCGCGACGCTGCTGCGCAAGGCGCTGAGCCAGCAGACCTCGGACTGGAAGACATTGATGCTCGAGCCCTATGACTTTGATGCCAATGCGATCAAGAACGAACGCACGCGTTCGCTGATGGAAAAAATCGAGTTCTTCCACGGCGGCGAGGACTACGACAAACGATACCCCGATGGGATCCCCACTTCGCTGATTATCGAAGACACCGATGGCACCGAGTTCGACTCGGGGATGGTGATGTACCCGGCTGGGCACGCCCGCAACACCGAAGCGGACTTGAAGGGCATCTTGGCCCACAAGTTTGAGTTGCTCGGCAAGCTGGCCTTTGAAGACCCCGCGCCGATTGTCGCCCGGTTTGATGGCTTGGCGGAGAAGTCGGTCGAAGAAATCGCGTCGATCAATGATTTTGAGATTCAGACACGCGACGGGTTTGAATAAGCCAAAGGGCCCACTTTTCGGTGCCACGACTCGTCATCTTGGGCGCAGTAGTGTCCTCGAAGCGGGTTGGAACTCGGCACTACTGCGCCCTTCGGGCGAGTCGTGGCACCGAAATGTCTCAGCCCAAATGTCTCAGTGGTACAACCTGCCGGCGTGCTTGATCCATCCGGCTTCGTGATTCCCGATCGGGTCGCGGTGGGTCCAGTGGACGAGCCCGCCCTGTTCGTTGTATTCGTATTCGCCTTTGAACTCGACGAGATCGCCCTCATGGATCGGGACACGATCGACAAGGTTGATGTTGTGGGCGATCAGGAGTGTCTGGTCGGTGTCGAGCTTGATGATGAAGCGTTGGTGCTCGTCGCCTTCGAGGTCATCGGTGAGGAGTTTGATGACCACGCCGACATCTTCGATGATGGTGGAATCGTGCTCGATCGTGTACCGATGTTTTGTTCGTGGCATCTACATCTCCCAAGGCGTCCCTGGCGTGTATTCAACAAGATTATAGAGCTGCTGACGGGTCTGCATGTTGTCGAGTTGCCCTTCGAGTGTGCCGGTGGATTGGAGCTCGGCGAGGGCTCGTTGGATCGCACCCATCGCGATGCGGAGGGTCGAGACGGGGTAGATGACGATGTGGTAGCCCATGTCGCCGAAGTCTTTGAGTGGGATCATTGGCGTTTTGCCGAACTCGGTCATGTTGGCCAGTAGATAGGGGCGATCGTCGCTGAGCTTGTTCATCGCATCGGCGAAGTCTTTGAACTCCTGGACAGTGGCGAGTCCTTCGGGGAAGATCATGGTTGCGCCGGCGGCGACATAGGCCTTGGCGCGGTCGATGGCGGCGTCGAAGCCCTCGACGCCTTTGGCATCGGTGCGGGCGCAGATGATGAACTGCCCGTTTGAGCAATCCTGCGATGCTTTGGCTGCCCATTGGATTTTCGATATGGCTTGATCGAGCGGAATCAGGGCTTTGCCGTCGAGATGCCCGCAGCGTTTGGGGAAGACCTGGTCTTCGAGATGCAACCCGGCAGCCCCGGCGTGGTTGTATTCGAGGACGGTTCGGCGGACCATTTCTTCTTCGCCGAACCCGGTGTCAGCGTCGGCGATCACGGGCAAACCCGAACCAAAGCAGACTTCGCGTACAACCCGGGTGAAATGATCGAGGGTCAAGATGCCCACATCGGGCACCCCCGCAGCCACCGAGGTCGCGCCGCCTGAGACATAGCAGGCTTTGAACCCGCACTGGGCGACGGACTTGGCAACGAGCGCATTGAATGCACCGGGGGCAGCGACGACCGATTGGTCCATCTGGGTGCGAAGAATGGTTCCGGGGTGTTGATCGGTGTGCATATGAGGATCATAGTCCTGATTGTGCGTATTGGGCATCTTGAGTTGATACAATCAAGGTATGAAACGACACCCACGAACGCTCATCGGGGCGGCCTTGTGTACGACGATGCTTCTTTGTGCATCTGGCTACGCCATCGCCAGTGCAGAACCTCAACCCAACGCATCGGATACTGTTTCGGATCAGGCCCAGTTGGCAACGCCGGAATGGAACGAGATTCGTGATCCTGATCGGGTTTCGGGTCGGCTGACCTTCTTCGGTCAGCCAACCAAGGAAGAGCTCGAAGCCTTTGCTCGCGCGGGCGGAAAGGTGGTCATCAATGCACGGACAGTTGCCGAGATGGACAATCTCGATTTCGATGAGGCTGCGTATGTTGAATCGCTAGGGCTCGAATACATCCACATCCCGACAAGCAGCTCGACCTTCGGGTATGCGATGCGCGATCAGCTCACCAAGGCAATCGACGAGACCAATGGCGACATCCTGTTCCACTGCCGATCCGGCTCGCGGGCAGCTGCGATTTATGCCCTCTACATGATCGACGAGTATGGGCTCAAGAACCATATCGCGATCGACAAAGCACTCGCCTTGGGCATGAGCCCCAAGATGGTCCCCTTGATTGAGAGAACACTGATGGAAATTCCTGAACGCGTGATCCAAGCGGTCGATCCTCAGCAGATTCAAGCCACGATTGATACGCTCGTTGGGTTTGGCACTCGCCACACGATGTCGGAGACCGAATCGGACACGCGTGGGATCGGGGCAGCCCGGCGGTGGGTCAAGGCGCAGTTTGAAGCCAACATCGAGGGTCATGGCAAAGTCGGCGATGCGACGCCGAGGGTTTACTTTGATGCCCATATGGTTGAGCCCGATGGACGCCGAATCACCGAAGCGGTTGAGGTGGTCAATGTAATCTGCGAGATCCCCGGCGTTTCGCCTGCGTCCCGCGATCGGCTGTACTATGTGCTGGCCCATCTGGATTCGCGGGCCAGCGAAGCCAACGACTCGACCTCGGATGCGCCCGGTGCCAATGATGATGGATCGGGCGTGGCAGCACTGATCGAGCTGGCACGGGTATTGAGCAAGGAAGAGCTCGAATCGACGATTATCCTGATGGCGACCAGTGGCGAAGAGCAAGGACTCTTTGGCGCTCGGCTTCATGCTCAGCAGGCACTCGCTGAGGGCAAAGATATCCGTGCGGTGCTCAACAACGACACCATCGGCGATCCGACCGGGGTGCTCAAGGGACAGGATGGCCGAAACGAGATTCGGGTGTTTTCTGAGGGGATCCCGGCGAGCATTTTGATGCTTGGGGATGATGAGATCGGCGAAGAGCTCCGCAAGCTTCGGCTCTATGGCATGGAATCCGATTCCGATTCGCGCCAACTCGCGCGGTACATCGCCAATGTTGCCAAGATGCACCAGACCACAGTTCAGCCCAAGTTGGTGTTCCGCCCGGATCGGTTCTTGCGAGGCGGCGACCACACGCCTTTCAATGAGCTTGGGTTCGCAGCGATCCGGTTCTGTGAGATGTACGAGAACTACGACCATCAGCACCAGGACATCCGCGTCGAGGATGGGGTGCAGTATGGCGATCTGGGCGAGTATGTTGATGCCGAGTATCTGGCGGATGTGACGCGATTGAACGCTGCCGTTTTGGTTCATCTGGCCAACAGCCCGTCGGCCCCGAGCAATGCCCGCGTGCTCATCGCCGAGTTGAGCAACCGGACAACGCTGCAGTGGGATGCTTCGCCTGAGAGCGATGTCGAGGGGTACGAGATTGTGTGGCGCGACTCGACGAGCTCGGACTGGGAGCACACCAAGGATGTCGGCAAATCGACCCAAGGCATCGCGCCCTTGTCCAAGGACAACTGGCTCTTTGGCGTGCGGGCGTATGACGCTGATGGATATCGCTCGGTGGTGTCTTATCCGCATCCAGCACGGGAATAAGGGGTGCCATTTTCGCTTTGATTGCCTAGAATCTGGCGTTTCCGATATGCTCCCTCCCACCACCATGCCCATGGCATTGGTGGTTCACCAGAAGAACCAGAAGGACAGCCGATATGACCACTGCACCAACCCATGCCAAGGGGCTCGAAGGCGTGATCGCGGGTGAAACCGAGATCTGTAATGTCGAACAAACCTCGCTGATCTATCGCGGATACGAGATCGCCGATTTGGCTGCCAATGCCTCGTTCGAGGAGGTCGCCTATCTGCTGCTCGTTGGCAACAAGCCCACAGCGGACGAACTGGCCAGCTTCAAGGCCGAGTTGGTTGCCGAGCGCAGTTTGCCCGGTGCGGTCGTCGAGTTCCTCAAGACCTCAGGCGATTTGGTGAATAATCAGTATGCCGTGCCGATGGATATCCTGCGGACTGCGGTGTCGATCTTGTCGCATCTCGATGCGGACTGCCAGGACAATGCTGCGGATGCGAATTTGCGTAAATCCAAGCGTCTGCTCGCCCAGATCCCGACCGTCATCGGGCATATGCAGAACTCGATCGAAGGCAAGGAGTTCATCGCACCCAATGCCAATCTCTCGCACTCGGCCAACCTGCTCTACATGATGACCGGCTCTGAGCCCACCCCAGAAGCTGAGAAGGTGATGGATGTGTCGCTGGTGCTCTATGCGGAGCATGACTACAACGCATCGACCTTCACCGCCCGCGTGATCTCGGGAACCCTCGGCGATCTGCACGGCGCGGTCACCGGGGCGATCGCAGCCCTCAAGGGCAAGCTTCACGGCGGGGCCAACGAAGCCGCGATGGATATGCTCGCTGATATCCGCAAAGACATCGGCCCGGACAATGATCTGGGCAAGGTGACCGATTGGATGCACAAGGCGTTCGCTGAGAAGCGCAAGCTGATGGGATTTGGGCACCGGGTCTACAAGAATGGCGACCATCGCGCCCCGATCCTGCATGGGCTCGGGCGCAAGGCAGCCGAGGCGCGAGGCGAGGAGTTTGTCAAGCTCTTCGAGCTCGGCGAGATGGTCCAGAAGATCATGGAAGACGAGAAGAAGATTTATCCCAATGTGGACTTCCCTTGCGGGATGACTTACTTCACGATGGGGATTCCTGTGCCTCAGTACACCCCGATCTTCGTTGCATCGCGGATCACCGGGTGGGCTGCCCATATTATGGAGCAGCACGCCAACAACCGCCTGATCCGTCCACGGGTGGCGTATATCGGACCTGCCCCACGCAACTGGAACGACTGAGTTTGCGTGAAAACGAATGATTCCTGTGCTGCGTTCGATCCGGACGCAGCTTTTTTATTGAGGAAATGGCGAAAGCTGGGCTGACGAATCCCGTATAATGGTTCGAGCGATTCGCTCGGGAGTGCCCATGATCCGGTTCAACTGTGATAGATGCGATATGGAGATCGAGCTCGATGATGAGCTCGCGGGCACAAAGCACGAGTGCTTGGGGTGCGGCGACATCAACCGCGTGCCTGCTGAGAACTCCAAATCTGACGAAGACGCTCTGCCTGTGGACTCGAAGATGAGAGATCGCGCCGCCGAGGCGGGGTTTCCCGCAGACTTTGGGCCTGAAGTCCGCGTGCAGCTGGTTCGGCGGTGCTGGTTCCGCTCGCGGGCGATCCGGTTCTCGCTGGTGGTGCTGATGATTCTTGTTGGGCTGATCGGATCGATCTGGGTGCCGATCTCGAACAAGAATATGCTCTGGTGGGCACTCTTTGTGCCGATGGTGCTCGGTGGGGTTGGGCTCTTGGTCTGGTGGTGGATTGATCGGCTCGCGGCATCAATCGAGATCACGACCAAGCGCACGATCATGCACCGCGGGATTTTCTCCAAATCTTCATCCGAGGTCGTCCACGACAATATCCGGAATATTCAGATCGAGCAGACCTTCCTTCAGCGGATGATGGGGGTTGGGAAACTCGGGATTTCGTCTTCTGGGCAGGACGGGATCGAGCTTCAGGTGAATCATCTCAAGGACCCGGACAATCTGCGCAAGATCATTGATCTGTATCGCCCGTTGTGAGTGAATCTTTACTGTTTTGTCCTCATATTGCCGACGATTGGTGTATACTTTGGGTGGCGGATGGATCCGCTGTCTGTTCGTGATGGATGCCATGCTCGTCGCAGATTTGGCAGGAGGCTCGTTCCTGATGCAGTGGATGCTCAAACTTCGATTGCGTGTGTTTGCACTCTTGGTTGCGCTGGCGATTCTCGTTTTTACGGTTGTCGGGATGCTCTCGATGCCGGTGCTTCCTGCGGTTGGAGCAGCGCTTGCGATTGCGGTGACGATGGTCAACTCGATGACCTCGCGTCTTGATGTGATGACCTGCGCCGGGTGCGGACAGAGTATCGAGAAGATGCCCGCGGGAACACACGGGATCGCCTGCCAAGGGTGCGGCACGATCAATCATCCATTCAATACCAGTGGTGATCGCTTCTATGCGGGCGAGTTTGTCAATGATGACAATGATAATGACGAGCTGAGCTGAGCTTCTCGGCGTTTCCGCTCTGTACATCCCGATCCCATCACATCCCGTTGAGTAAGAAAAATCGCCCAGAGCGTACTCTGGGCGATTGGTGCTTTGGGTTGCTGATTTGGAGTTTTCGATGGGTTTTACTTGGCTTGCATTCGCTTGTTGAAATCATCCGAGCTGACCTCTTCGATCTCGGCGTCGGCGAGGATCGAGTCGATCGTTTTGTGCTCGCGGATCTGCTGGAGCAAGGTCTGGGCCTGTCCGGATTTGATCAGCTCGTCGCGGACCTGCTCGGGGCGTTTGCCTTGGCGCATGGCGAGTTGAACGATCTGGGTATTGACCTCGGCCTCTTCGACCGAAACTTCCAATGATTCGGCAGCCTTATTGAGGATAAAGAACTGCTTGAGCTCGTTGGTGGCGCTTTGGGAAGAGGCGCTGCGGAGCTCGGCCATTTGCTGTTCGATCTCGGTGGGATCGACGCCTCGGTACATCATTTCCATGCGTTGGCGTTCAAGATTCCGGGCAGCCTGCTGGGCGGTGAGTCCTTCGGGGAGCTCGAAGTCGATCTTCTCGGTCAGGTACTTGGTGATCTGCTGACGCATGACTGAGAGTTGTTGAACCTGGGCCTGTTCGGAGAGCTTGGCAGCGACCATCTCGCGGAGTTGCTCTTCGTCGTTGAATCCATATTTGGCGACCAGGTCGGTCATCACCGCGGGGACGATGCGGTAGACCTTGACGACTTCGTAGGCGATGGTGAGGTCTTTGCCTCGGAGTGCTTCGATTTCGTGGTTTTCTGGGCCTGTGAGTTTGATGGTGAGTTTGTCGCCGGCCTTTGGAGTGCCGATCTGCTTGGCAAAGTCCGAGACGATCACACCCAGGATCATGCCTTCGTCACCCTCGGCGGGGATCTGGACGACTGCGCCTTCGATGTTGTAATGCTCGGTGCCTTGCGAGTCGGTCATGACCGCGTTGCCGGTGAGGTAATCGCCTTTTTCCGAGTCTTCGCGTTCATCGAGCGAGCCTTCATTGATGGCGATCTTTTTGATCTCTTCCTCGATCATACCCTCGGGGAGTGTGGTGTCTGGCTTGAGGACTTTGATGCCTTTGAGCTCGGGGAGGTCAAACTCGGGCATGACTTCGACTTCGACTTCAAAGTGGACTGGTTGTCCTGCCTCGATTTCGACGCTGTCCATTGCCTCGGCGGGTGGTTGGGAGAGGACCTTGAGCTCGTTGTCTTTGATGGCTTCTTGGTAGGCTGAGGAAATGAGGTTTGATTTGGTTTCGTTTTTGACATACGACCCGAATCGTTTTTCGATCAGCCGACGCGGGGCGTGTCCTTTGCGGAAACCGGGGATATTGGCTTCGTGGGCGACGGAAGCGAAGGCCATTTCAATTTGTCCATCGACGGTTTCTGCGGGGATGTCGATGGAGATTCTCTTTCGGCAGGGGCCCACATCTTCGATTTTGACGGCATTGGTTGCGGTGTCTGACATGATATTCCTTTGGGTTCATGTCGCGCACAGGACTGCTGTCGATCCGCCATCGTGCGCCTGAGTCCCGGATCGACCCTGCCGAACGCCGGCAGGACAGGAAGTGTAGGCATCGGTTGAATCTGGTGCCCTCTTTGAGGTTGAAGTTGGACTACTCGGGGCTATGATCCCATCTGGTTATGGCATACGCTGTGATCGACAAGCCGAGGTGGCGGAATTGGTAGACGCGGTGGATTCAAAATCCACTTCTGGAAACAGAGTGGGGGTTCAAGTCCCCCCCCCGGCATTCAAATAAACCCCGATTCTTTCCAAAACAAGGATGGTTTTCCATGGCTGACGAACAACAACCAGAACAACAGCAAGTCCAGCTCCGCATCGACGAGTCCAAGATGACGAGCACCTATGCCAACACCATCCGCACATCCAATACCCAGGACGAGCTGGTGATGGACTTTGGGATGAATATCCCGATGCAGATGCCTGGGCAAGCCCCGATGATCGTGTTCAATGTGGGCTCACGGGTCATCATGAACTGGGCCGGTGCCAAGCGATTGGCGATGTCATTGGGCCAGGCGGTGCGCCAGTACGAAGAGCGCAACGGCGAGATTGACATCAATCCTGGTGGAACTCCCCCGCCACCACCCCAAGCCAACTAATGCAGGTCAACCAATTCGGTTTGCGATCCAATCCGATTGCTCCTCTGAGACTCCCGGCACGGGAATTTTGCAGGAGTTTTTCTTTGGATGCTCATGAACTTGCCCATAGGTTGGGCCGTAACAGAATTTCATAGACGATGACAGAATCGCCGATCTCAAGCATCAGTGCTCGGTGATGCCGCTGCGACTTGCTCAATACAACGCACCACAAGCCCCGCTGACCAAGCGGGCGCATTTAGGGAAGTTCATCATGACCATCGATACCCAGATATCTCACCAACCCACCGACGAGATAATCGCCCAGCACGCCGGGCCCATCTCCGATTTGATCCAGGCGGTCGGATCAGTGGTCGTTGGGCAGGAACACATGGTTCGGGCATTGGTGATCGGGATGCTCACCGGCGGGCATGTGCTCCTCGAAGGCGTGCCCGGATTGGCCAAGACCCTGACCGTCACGACCTTGGCCCAGGCGTGCAAGGCGGAGTTCTCGCGGATTCAGTTTACGCCCGATCTGCTGCCCGCCGATGTGATCGGGACGCTGATCTATAACCCCAAAGAGGGCACCTTTACCCCTCGCAAGGGCCCGATCTTTGCCAATATCGTGCTCGCCGATGAGATCAACCGCGCCCCGGCCAAGGTGCAGGCGGCTTTGCTCGAAGCGATGCAGGAACGATCGGCCACCATCGGCGATACGACCTATCGCGTCGGTGATCCGTTCCTGGTCCTCGCCACCCAGAACCCGATCGAGCAAGAGGGCACCTATCCGTTGCCCGAAGCCCAGGTTGACCGGTTCATGCTCAAGCTCAGTGTTGGGTATCCGACCAAGGCTGACGAGCGGGTGATTGTGGATCGGATGATGAGCACCGAGAATCTCGAACCCATCTCGCCTGTGGTTTCGCTCGAAGAGATCGGCAATGCCCGCGCGATGGTCAACCGGATTTATGTCGATGACAAGATCAAGGAATACATTGTGTCATTAGTCCATGCGACGCGCGAGCCGACTGAGTATGCGGTAGGTTGGCAGCTCGATTTGTCTAAACTCATCGAGTTCGGCGCATCGCCTCGGGCTTCGCTCTCGCTTGCGCGTGCTGCCCGGGCCAATGCGTTTTTGGAGGGTCGTTCGTTTGTGACGCCTTCGGATATCAAGGCGATCGGGCTTGATGTCTTGCGTCACCGTGTGCTCATCAGCTACGAAGCCGAGGCGGAAGGCATCACGAGCGAGGATATTGTCCACGAAATCTTTGCACGGATCGCGGTGCCCTGACCATGCTGACCGAGGAACTCATGCGAGAGGTTCGGCGTCTGGAGATCCGGGCGCGCCGACGCGTCGATGATCTCTTCGGCGGGCAGTATCACTCCGCGTTCAAAGGGCAGGGCATCGAGTTCGCTGAGGTCCGTGAGTATCAGCCCGGCGATGAGGTCCGCACGATCGACTGGAATGTCACCGCCCGCACCGGGCACCCATATGTCAAACGATTCACCGAAGAACGCCAGCTCACCGTGATCCTCTCGGTGGACTGCTCGCAATCGACGGCGTTTGGTTCGGTCAAGCGATCAAAGCATCAGTTGGCCTGCGAGGTGGGTGCGATTTTGACGCTCGCTGCGGGACGGAATAATGATCGGGTTGGATTGCAAATCTATGGCTCGGAGCACCTCAACGATGTCGAATCGTTCCATCTGCGCCCATCGAAGGGCAAGAAACACGCCCGGCGGATTCTGCGAGAGCTCATCGACGCATCACCAGGACAATCACAGTTCAATCTCTCCGATGCGCTGCGCGAGCTCGGACGCACCCACCGTCGGCGGGCGATCCTGTTCGTGATGTCGGACTTTCTCTCGGGGCTCAACAACACTGGCGAACCCGATTGGGCCAAGCCATTGCGGATGCTCGCCCAGAAGCACGAGGTCGTGGCGATCCAGCTTACCGATCCGCTCGAGTTTGAGCTCCCCAAAGCCGGGATGATCCGGATGCACGATCCAATTACCGGCAAACGGTTTACACTTGACACCACTTCTCGGCGCGTACGCAGGCGGTATCACGAACAGGCAATGCGCGAACAGGAAATGATTGTCAATACGCTGAGCCGATCGCAGGTCGATCGGATCAAACTCTCGACTGCGGGAAATACGATTGATGAGCTGATGCGGTACTTTCACCAACGGGAGATGCGTAAGCGATGATTCGATTCATCCACTTTATTGGGATGATTGGGCTTTGGCTGACTTTGAGCGTGGGGCCTGTCTGGGGGTGCTCGGGTGGGGGCGATGTTGCATCGGTCCATGGGATCGAAACGCAAGTAACCGACCCGCAGAGCGGCGTCACCATTCGCACGCGTATTGATCGCGACGAGATCGCCGCTTCGGATCGGCTTACGGTGGTTGTGTTGCTCGAATGGACTTCACCTGCGACGGCGACGCTTATCGAGCCTGACTGGGCACAATTGGGATGGACCCTCATTGAGTTTCATAAGGAGCCTGCCAAGCTGACCGATTCGGGTTTTCTGGTCCAATCGTCTGCATTGATCGAGCCCTTTTTGCCCGGCGAGTATGCGGTTCCAGTCTTTGAAGCGGAGGTTTACCAAAGCGAAAACGCCCAGCCTTACCGCATGCAATCGCTGCCAATTCCAGTGCGGGTCCGGTCGGTACTCGACGAACAAGACGCGGGCGAGCTTGACCCAGCTGACGGATTGCTCGACCCGGCTGCTTTGGAAACTTCCCGCTCCGCGTCCAATGGCTTGCTCTTGGGCTTTGCTTTGGGGGTTGCGGGGATCGCAATCGTTATCATCTGGCTGCTGAGCCGATCTTCGGGCGATGGCACCGAGTCCCCGTCGGTCTACGCCCAACTCGAGCGTGTTGCTCATGGGCGTGATGCGTCCGATGAAGATGCTTACAACACGCTTTATCGTGTCTTCACTCGGCTCGACGATCGGCTACAACAAACCACCGAGATTCGGAGCATGATCGAGCAGTGCGAGCGTGCACGGTTCTCTGCGGGCGATGCTGACACACTCGATCCACGAGCAATGGCCCGCCATACACTTGAACTTCTTGGCGCATCGCCCAGCGACGCATCGAATATGACGAGGGGGGCAGCATGAACTGGCAGTTTGCCTATCCCTGGGTGCTTTTCTTTGGATTGGCGATCCCGGTGATCTGGATCGTGCAGCTTGTCCTCTTTTCGCGTCGGCGTGGGATGATGTCTTCGGTGCCCTCGCGGGTGGCTGCTGCGGGCTCATCGGTGCGGACGCTGACCGCGTGGATTCCCTCGGCCATTCTCTCGATTGGGATTTTTGCCCTTATCATTGCCCTGGCTCGCCCGCAGGAAATCATCGGCAACACCACGACCTCGCGCGATGCGATCGCGATCGAGTTGGTCGTTGACCGTTCGGGGTCGATGGAAGAGAAGGCGAACTTTGACGGCCAACCAATGACTCGGCTCGATGCGGTCAAGCGGGTAGTTGAGCAGTTTGTCATCGGCGACGGGGATTTGCTCAAAGGACGCGAGGGCGATCTGCTGGGTTTGATCGTGTTTGGAACATTTGCCGATACCCTGATGCCTTTGACGCAATCGCATGAAGCGTTGGTCGAGGCGCTTCGGCGGGTTGAAATCCCCAAGATCGAGCGAGAGCAATCCACCGCGATTGGCGATGCGCTGATGCTTGCGATCGCCCGGCTCAAAGCAACCGAAGATGCGATGCGCAACGAGATGGAGGACCCGGAGTTTGAGCTCAAGAGCAAGGCGGTGATCTTGCTGACTGATGGCGAGAACCGGGCGGGGACTTATTCGCCCGAGCAGGCGGCGGGGCTGGCCAAGGATTGGGGAATCAAGGTGTATATCATCGGAATTCGAGGTGGCACGAGCGTCAACAATCTGTTCTTCGGCGGGCGAATGCAAGAGGTCAACGATTCGAAAATGACTGCAGTCGCACAATATACCGGCGGGCAATACTGGGGAGTTGATCGGATCGACGAGC
This sequence comes from Phycisphaerales bacterium, assembly GCA_015487555.1. GTDB lineage: Bacteria > Planctomycetota > Phycisphaerae > Phycisphaerales > UBA1924 > UBA1924. The sequence continues at coordinate 5,147 of WFPK01000085.1, read as the reverse complement.
TCGATCAGGTCTACGCCCAGATTGACGAGCTCGAACGATCCACGATCCAGATTTCGGAATCGACGAGTTATCGTGAGCTCTACCTGCCCTTCGCCATCTTTGGATTGGTCAGTTATGTGCTCGCATCGTTGACCAAGACGATGGTCTATAGGAGTGTACTATGACCGAGTCTGTGCGCACCATCGCAGCGATTGACTATGCCCAATGGTTTGGGCATGATTGGCAGTTTGCCAATGAGCAATGGCTGATGTATCTCTGGGTTGGGCCTGTGGTTGCGCTGGTGATCTTGTTCTTCTCATCGCGATCGACTCGAGCACAACAGCTGATCGCTGACGAAACCATGATCGGTGCACTCGTTGGGGCTCGCAGGCGATGGGTTGGGTATGCGCGTGCGGGATTGGCGATGATTGCGATTTCTGCGATGGTTGTTGCGATCGCTGGGCCTGAGTCTGATCCGCGGGAAGTTGAGGTCGATGCGCGCGGGCGTGATGTCGTGTTCATGGTCGATGTTTCCCGCTCGATGCTCGCCAGAGATGTTGCGCCTAATCGGCTTGAGAAGTCGAAGCTATGGATTAATGATCTGGTTGATGAGCTTGGCAATGACCGTGTCGGGCTTGTTGCCTTTGCGGGTTCGTCGTCGGTGCTTTCGCCTTTGACGACGGATCGGCTATTCTTCAAACTTGCGCTCGAAGAGCTCAGCCCTGATTCGGTGCTCGTTGGAGGCACCAACATCGGTGATGCCATCCGCAAAACGATGGACATGGTTTTTATCGACAGCGATGAGGCAGGGTCGGGCAACTTCCGGGACATTGTGCTGATCTCCGATGGCGAGGATCAGGAAAGCCTGCCGGTCGAAGCAGCTCGGGCAGCGGGCGCTAAGGGGGTGCGGATTATCGCGATCGGGATCGGATCGGATACAGGTGCGCCGGTCCCGCAGCTCAAGGATTCGACAAGGCCGGGGTCGCCTCAAGTGCAGTCCAAGCTCGAGAGTGGCACCCTGCGGGCCATCGCGGGCGCTTCGCCTGGCGGGGTTTATCTTGAGGTCGGCACCGGGACGATTGATCTTGCGCAGGTTTATCGTGATCTGATCTCGTCGGCGGATCAGCGCACAATCGAGACTGCAACCGAGATTCAATATACCCAGCGATTCATGCTTTTTCTTGCTGCAGGATTGGTCTGTGTGGTGATCGACATGATGTTGGTGCCTGTTGGCACTCGGAGGGCATTGGCATGATTTTTACGGTTTTGATCTCTGTGCTGACGATCGCCCAGGCGAAGGCTGGGACTCCCCCACTGCCTGCAATGGATCCGCAGATCGCCCGCTCGCGCATCGCTGAGGCGATCGCTGATGATGGCACCCTTGCGGGACGGATCGAAACGCTCGTTGATGTTGTTGAGCGGTGCGAAGACCCGGCCCTTGTTTCGGTTGCCCAGTATAACCTGGGCACGACCATGATCGCCCTTGCCCAAGACGAGCCCGAGCGTCTTGACGATGCGGTCGCGTATTTTCGTGATGCCGATCGCACCGCGACCCAATCCAAGATCAAATCCAAAGCACGGTTTAATCTTGGCCATGCGTATTACCAGATGGCACATCGCGCTGATGCCGATGCAAACCAGACTCAGCCTAGTGATCTCGAAGGCATGGTCGAATCACTCAAGGTAAAGATTGCGACTTTGATGGATGCTGCGGGCGCGTTCCGATCGGTGATGGAGGTTGATCCGACCAATGCCCAGGCCAAGGGCAATGTCGAGCGGGTTCGGCGAGAGGTCAAGGCGTTGCAAGATCAGATCGAGGCCCTTGAGCAGATGATCGAGCAGCAGAAAGAACAACAACGCCAAGAGCAACAGCAAAAGCAAGAGAGCGCAGACAAGCTCAACGAGTTGGCCATGGAGCAGCAGAAGCAGGCCGAGGAGACGGCATCGAACCCGCCTGAGAATGCGCAAGAGCAAGAACAGCAAAGCCAAAGCCAGCAAGAGCTTAGCGAGCAGACCCAGAACGCGAGCGAAGAGGTCTCCGGGCAGCAAGGTACTGACGAGGTGCTCGAGAAACTCAAAGAGGCCCAAGAGGCCCAGCAACGGGCCCAAGAGGCGATGGAGGCGGGCGATCAGGACCAGGCTGCGAAGGAGCAGGAAAAGGCTGCTCAGGCATTACAAGAGGCAGCCCAGCAGATGCAGGAGATGGCCGACCAAGGTAAGGAAGGGGATAAGGGAGACCAGGACAAGGCCGAGCAAGACAAGCAGGGTGACGACACAGGCGAGCAAGGTGAGCCTGAAGATGAAGCCAATGAAGAGCAAGGTGATGAGATCAGCGAGATCGCCAAGGAGCTGCTCGACAAGGAAAGGCGTGAACGCGAACGACGCCAGGCCTACCGAGCGACAGGGCGCCCGGTCAAAGTGGAAAAGGATTGGTGATGATAAGAATGAATGGCGCAGGCATGTTCCGCAACGCTGCTTTGGTGATCGTGATGATGGTTTCATCATTCCACGCCAGCGCTCAACAGCGCGATCCGGTCACGGTCGAGTCGGAGGTTTCTCGTTTGCGAGTGTATGTTGGTGACGAGTTGACCTATCAGGTGATCGTCCGCGGTGCGGACAACCCGCCGATGCCTGAAGTTGAGTTTCCTTCTTCGGTTGTTGCCAGGTATCAGGGGCGATCGAATCAGGCTTTTACTTCCACGCGGATCATCAACGGCCGCAGCCGAACGGTGACTGATCGACGATACAGTTATCAATATGCGTTGACGGCTGTGGACTCTGGGATGCTTACCATCCCCGCTCCGGTGGTCGAGGTTGACGGGCAGCGGTATGTCGGACAGGCTGCCACATTTGAGTCGCTTTTGCCCACAAGGGCCGACACGGACGAAATGACGATCACAGTCGATCGCACGAACCTGTATCTCAATGAGACCATGGTTGTAGAGTGCAGCTGGTGGATCGGTGCCCAGACATCGGGGTTGAGCTTTTCGTCGTCCAATCTCCCCGAATCTTTCCAGATCATCGGGCTCGAGCCTATCACAACCGGGCGAGAGCGAGTCCCCTTCGAGCTCAATGGGCAGCAGATGCTTGGGATCACCGACACAGATCAAAGCGATCCGCTCGGGAGAACAAAGTTTACTTTCCGGTTCAGCATCACTCCTACCGAGACTGGAACATTTGATCTGGGCCCGATCCGAGCGGTGTTCACACGCCATACCAATGCAAGAAAAAGCTTCAAAGCCTATGTCGAGTCCGAGCGTGTGCCTATCACGGTTCGGCAGGTCCCGACGCAAAACCAGCCCGAAGGTTATTCCGGGGCAATTGGCACCTATCAACTCAAGGCCCAAGCTTCGAACACGGTGGTGAATGTTGGTGATCCGATCGTCTTGACACTCAAGATCACTGCTCCCGAGCCTATGGTGGGTGTGGATGATGCGCCAGATATTTCCCGCAACCCTCGGTTTACCGATCGGTTCAAGATTTCCACCGATGGATGGCGAGAGCTTCGTCCACGCCAGAGTGGGCAGCGTATCTATGAAACGACCATCCGTGCGCTCAATGAGCAGGTCGATCAGATTCCTCCGATCGAGCTGCCTTCATTCAATCCCACGACCAACGCATACCGGGTCTACCAATCCAACCCGATCGACCTGGTAGTCCATCCCGTCGAGGAGTTCACGCTTTCGGACGCGATCATTACTGGCGATTCATCCGCCCGTTCGCCTGCCCTGGCATCTGCCGAGCGCACCGAGTTGACGGATGCGATGCCGGGGCTCTGGGCGCATGATACCGCTGACAATATCCTGGCCCAGCCTGGATTCTCGCTCTCCGACACGCTTGCTCGTCCGGGCTGGATCGCAGCGATCGCTTCAGGACCTGCAACTTTGGCGCTCTCGCTGATGTTTGTTGTTGCGCGAGGGGCATCGGATCCACGAAAACGAGTATTACAAGTCGCTTGGAAGCGAAGTAGAGCACTCGCTCGCCGAGGCAAGCACGCGCAGGCATTCCGAAGCTATCTCGCAGCCGCCTTGGAAATCAACCAAGAAGCGGTCACCGCTGAGGATGCACTCGGGCTTCCAATCAGCAAGGAAGATGCCCAGCTCATCGCCGAGCTGATTGCCGATGATGAGCACGGGCACTATGTTGGGCATGATCGCCAAGGGACACCGACCCGAACCGTCCCTCCCGGGTTGCTCAGGCAGGTGCATACTCAGGTCAAAGATTGCTGGAGGGCTCAGTCATGATGCGTTCTTTCGTGCTTATCGGATTGTTTACCCTTGCTTCCCTCGGGCCTGCTGCATGGGCAGATCAGGTGAAGGATGATCTCGATCGTGCCCTTACGCGCCTCGATGAGGGCATCGCATTGCTCGAAGCCCATAATCCACAGAGCGCTGCGGTGCTCGATGAAGCAGCAGCATTGCTGAGGGGAGTGATCGACGAACATGGTGTCCATACCCCGGGAATCTACCATGCCCTAGGCAATGCGTACATGCTCAATCATGATCTTGGACATGCGGTGCTTGCCTATCGCAAAGGCGAGCAGCTCGATCCGACCGACCCTCGGCTTCGTGATTCACTCGCGTATGCTCGATCATTGGTGCCGATCCGCGTCGAGCCCGATACATCCAATAAGGTCTGGTCGGCCCTTCTGCTCTGGCGTGGGTATATTCCCCGGGTGGGATTGTGGTATGCCTTTGTGGGATTGTTCACCCTCGGCTCGATCGCGTGCAGCGCGAGGTTGCTTGGCTTGGTCCCGAGTCAGTTCCGTGCAATAGGCGTTTGGTTCATCCTTGGCTCACTCATCCCGGCGGGGATGCTCGGCTCGGAGTGGGCATGGTTCCAAGGCTCAGCCTCGGCGGTCATCACCGACGCGCATGTCATCGCTCGCTCTGGCCCAGATGACACGATCTACGACCCGGTCTTCGCTGAGGGTTTAGAGCCCGGCATCGAGGCCCGCATCCTCGAAACCCGTGACGGATGGGATCGGCTTGCCCTCGCTGACGGATCTCAATGCTGGGTTCCTACGACGAGTGTGGAGTTGGTGAATCCATAGGGTAGCCAACACGCCACAGCACACCTAGAATCCAACCACTTCTGCGGGTGTAGTTCAGTGGTAGAACGTCAGCTTCCCAAGCTGAATGTCGTCGGTTCGATCCCGATCACCCGCT
>WFPK01000084.1 GCA_015487555.1 Phycisphaerales bacterium | reverse complement strand
GGAGGGAATCGCGGATTTCGGTCAGTAACTCGGCTGTCTGGGCATCGTCGATGGGGGCGGGTTGAGTCTGCTGGGCGATCGCCGGGGCGGGTGTTGACCCGGTTGCAGCTCGATCTCGTTGTTCGAGGACCGCCTTGCGGAAGTCCTTGGTATCGACGATCCCGATGATATTGACCAGTGAGCCTCCCGTGGGCGATGATTGCCCCGCCGTCTCGACCTTGAATCCGTGGAGCCCGAAGTGGCGCATGATCGGGCCCTGGAAGAGCTGGAGGTCGGTGATTTTTTCGAGCGGGATCGTCGATTCGGTCTTGTTGAAGATACCTTTTTTGATATCGAGCGTGCGTTCGGTGAGTGTGCAGCTCATGTTTTCGAGGTACTTGTCGATGAACATCCGTGCGATGATGACATAGAGGATCGCCAGCGGGATGGTGACGACGAGGAGCACGAAAACCAGCACAGGCTGCCATATCCAGTAGGATTTGACCCTGGGATCGAACTCGGCTTGGCGGAGGATGGTTGGTTCGGTCATAAGGGGAGTGTATCAGTTTTTGGGTTGCTCTGGGTATACGCTCAGGTATGAATCGACGGGGAATCTTGACCATTTCGGGGTTGTTGGTGCTTTGCATCGTGCTGGCGGTGCTTCGGGTGATGGTTGGGAGCCATGGGTTTGGGATTTCAGACAATCAGGCGATTATGGAACTCCGCATCAATCGCGTCGCGGTGGGCGGGCTTGTCGGGGCCTCGCTCGGGTTGGCCGGGGCGTTGTTGCAATCGCTTTTGCGTAATCCGTTGGCTGCTCCGGGGTTGATGGGGCTCAGCGCCGGGGCGGGGTTCGCGGTGACACTGACGACTTGGATCAGCGGTGCTGCACTCGGCGCGTCGATGGCGGCCTTTCCTGCCCTCGCCGGGGCGATCGCGGTCTTGGTGCTGGTGTGGGCATTGAGCCAGCGCAAGGGATTGATCGATCCGGTGATGATGATCCTCATTGGGGTGATCGTCTCGGTGATCCTCGGGGCTGCGACGATGCTCATCGCGTCGATGATGCCCGATCGTGGGTTCTCGATCTCGCGGTGGATGATGGGGTTGCTCCGCGAGGATATCGAGATTCGGGATGTCTGGATCGCGGGGGGGATCTTGGGTGTGATCGTGATCTGGAGTTTTTTCGCAGCCCGCTCATTCGACGCGATGGCCCTCTCCGAAGACGAAGCCCGATCCGTCGGCGTGCGGGTCGGGGCGATCCGATTCGGTCAGTTGGTCGGCGCGGGCGCATTGACTGCGATCAGCATCGTGCTTGCTGGGCCGATTGGTTTTGTGGGTTTGGTGTGTCCGCATATCGTACGGGTGTTGGCGGGCCCATCGCACCGCTCGCTGGTGATCGGCTCGGCATTGTGCGGCTTTGCCCTTGTGGTCGGGGCCGATACCTTTGTGCGATTGGTCAGCACCGATGCGGGGCGGATTCCGATCGGTGTCGTCACCTCACTCATCGGTGGGCCGGTGTTTTTGGTGTTGCTGCTTCGGCAGAGGCGATCCGCATAATCCGGGTGCCACGACTCGCCGTCTTCGGCGCAGTCGTGTCTTCCAAGGTTCATCAACAATCGGCACTACTGCGCCCTTCGGGCGAGTCGTGGCACCCGGATCAAGTCTTTCCATTGCCTATTGCTGCTCTTAGGCATTGAAATACCGGGCGTCTGGATGATGGGCGACGATGGCGCAGGTGGATTGTTCCGGGTCGATCTGATGATTCTCGGTGAGGTTGCATCCGATTCTTGATGGATCGATCAGCCGCCAGAGGATTTCGTGGTCGGTCATGTTTGGGCAGGCGGGGTAGCCGAAGGAGTAGCGTGATCCGCGATAGGATTGCTTGAAGAGTTCGGGAATATTGGGCGAGTCTTCATGCCCGAACCCGAGCTCGGTGCGGATGCGTTTGTGCCAGAACTCGGCGAGTGCTTCTGCGGTTTCGACGCCGATGCCGTGCCAGTAGAGGTACTCTTGATATTGGTTGGATTCGAAGAGTGCCTTGGTGTGCTCGGTGATTTGCGGGCCCATTGTGACACACATCATCGCGATGACATCGCGGCTGCCCATCGCGTCGCACTCGGCTTGGTCTTTGTAGTAATCCGAGATGCACAAGAACTTGTTGGCTTTCTGGCGTGGGAAGTTGAAGCGTTCGATCTCGTGGTTGTGATCGTCGGGGTCGTAGATGATGAGCTCGTTGCCCGCCGAGGTGCAGGGGAAGTAGCCATAGACGACTTTGGGTTGGAGGATGGGTTCGCTCAGGCAGCGATCGCAGAGTTCCTTGAACTTGGGGCGGGCGACTTCGTCGAGGAGCTGTTGATACTCGGCTTTGGACTTTGACCCTCGCTTGAGCTGCCATTGGATCGAGAACAGGGCGGTCGGGTTGATGTAGGCGAAGAGATCGCGGAGGTTGAGGTGCTCGTTGACTGTCGTGCCCCAGAAGGGAGGCGTGGGGATCGGGTTGGCACGATCAACTTCCGATCGTGTCTTTATTGCAGTCACAGCTGGCGAGGCGATTTCGCCGGCTTCAAACTTGGCGACGGTTTCCTTTCGGGTTTCCTGCCGATCATCAGCTGCCTGTTGCAGCGGGGCGATTTTGCCCGAGACAATCGCATTCATCGTATCAAGCCCATCGAAGGCGTCCTTGGCATAGAGCAGATCGCCCGCGTAGACCGAACGCAGGTGCCCCTCAGCGTACGAACGCGTCAGTGCTGCCCCACCAAGAATCACGGGGGCATCGACGCCCTTGTCGTTGAGTTCGCGGAGGTTGTCCTCCATGACATTGACCGACTTGACCAAGAGCCCCGACAACCCGATCGCGTCGGCCTGGGTCTGGTTGAAGGATTCGAGGATGTTGTCGATGGGTTGTTTGATGCCCAGGTTGTGGACGGTGAAGCCGTTGTTGGTCAGGAGGATATCGACGAGGTTTTTCCCGATGTCGTGGACATCGCCTTTGACGGTGGCGAGGACGATCGAGCCTTTGGATTCCGTGTCGGCCGAGTCCATGAATGGTTCGAGCAACGCGACCGATTTTTTCATGACCTCCGCGCTTTGAAGCACGAATGGGAGCTGCATCTGTCCTGAGCCGAAGAGCTCGCCGACGGTTTTCATGCCATCGAGGAGGTGATCGTTGATGATCTCAAGCGGGGTGTATTGAGCGCGGGCCTCTTCGAGCGATTGTTCGAGAAACTCGGACTGCCCGTCGATGATGTGTTTGCGGAGCCGATCGTCAAGATCAAGATCAAGGAACGAGGTGGTGCTTGTTTCTTCGGTGGCGTCGGTGAAGAGCTCGATGAAAACATCGAGTGGATCGAACTCAGCATCGGTGATACCTTCGGGGAGTCCGGTGCCGCCGAGGGATGGATCGCGCCGGTCGTAGATCAGGTTCATGGCCGCGTTGAGCTGGTCTTCCGGAATCCGATTCAGAGGCGTGATCTTCGAAGCATGCACAATCGCGCTTGTCATGCCAACTTGCACAAGTTCATGAAGAAACACAGCGTTGAGGATCGTGCGAGCAACGGGTTTGAGCCCGAAGGAGACATTCGATAAGCCGCAGGTGAGCTCGACGCTGGGGTAGGATTCGACGATGCGTTTGGTGCCTTCGATCAGGGCGTGGGCGCTGCGCCGATCGGAGTCGAGCCCGGTGGAGATGGGCAGAACGAGTGGGTCAATGAACAGGTCGGATTCGGCGAGCCCGTGCTTTGTCGTTGCTCGTTCGATGGCTCGCTTGGCGATTTCGAACTTGCGATCAGCGGTGCGGGCCATGGCCTCTTCGGGGTCTTCGTCGATGGTGCCGATGACGAGGGCAGCTCCGAAGTCCTTGGCGAGCTGGCAGAGTTGGTCAAATCGTTCTTCGCCATCTTCAAAGTTGGCCGAGTTGATGATGCACTTGCCGCCCGCAGCTTTGAGCCCGGCCTCGATGGTTTTGGGCGAGGTGGAATCGAGCATCAACGGCGCGTCGGCCTGCTGGACAAGGCGCGAGATGACTTGGTGCATATCGCTCGCCCCATCACGACCGGCGACATCAACATTCACATCGAGTACATGCGATCCGTCCTTGACCTGGTTCTTGGCCAGCGAGCAGATGCCTTCGTAGTCTTCCTCTTCGAGCAGGCGTTTGAATGCGCGTGATCCTGATGCGTTGCAGCGTTCGCCGACGATCAGGAACGAACTGTCCTGGCGATACTCGACCGCCGAGTAGAGCGATGAGCAGGCCGGGATGATTGCAGCAGCGGGGCGCTGACCCAGAGGCGTGTTTTCGACAAGCTTGGCGAGATACGCGATGTGCTCGGGGGTGGTGCCGCAGCAGCCGCCGACTGCGTTGATGAGCCCTTCGCGGAGGAAGATTTCCATCGCGTCGTGGAAGCCTTGGGAAGTGAGCGGATAGATCGTTTCGCCTTTGACCAGCGCGGGGAGCCCCGCGTTGGGCATCACAGTGATGAGCCGATCCCATTTGGACGCGAGTGTGCGCACAGTGGCGACCATCTCGACTGGGCCGGTGGCGCAGTTGAGCCCGAGCGACGCGATGGGCATCGGGCGGAGGGCTTCGATGGCCGATTCGATCGAAGTGCCGATGAGCATCGTGCCGGTCTGTTCGATCGTGATCGAGACGCAGATGGGGATTGAATCTGGATCGAGTTCGAGCTGGGTTGCCGCCTGTCGAACGCCGGCGATGGCAGCCTTGATCTGCAGGAGGTCCTGGCAGGTCTCAAGGAGGATGGTATCGACGCCGCTTCGGATCAATCCGCGGGCAGCATCGGCGTAGGAATCACGCATCGCATCGAAGTCGATCTGCCCGAGCGTGATGAGCTTGGTGCCCGGGCCCAGCGACCCGGCGACGAACCGGGGTTTGTCGGGTGTCGAGAATGCGTCGGCAGCCTTTCGCGCAATGGTGCCCGCTGCGAATCCGACATCTTCTGCGCGATGCGCCAGATCGAACTCGCCGAGGATGTGGGCTGCTGCGCCGAAGGTGTTGGTCGTGACGATATCCGCGCCGGCCTTGAAGTAGTTGGCATGGATTTCCTCGATGATGTCGGGGCGCGAGAGGCACAGGACATCGGGGCAGTTCTCGCACCCCATGTAGTCAGTTTCGATCTCAAGGTCGTACCCCTGGGTCTGCGTGCCCATCGCGCCGTCCCAGACAAGGACCGTGCGGCTGAGGGTGTCGATCAGAGATGGTCGTGTGGAGGATGCCATGGCGAGACTATATCCGATTATGTGAATAAAGGAATGAAAGTTCAAGGAATATAAAAAAACCGGGTCAAAATGACCCGGTCTGGAGTTTCGGATGCGGAAAGATGTTTATGGGCAGCCTTCGCCGAATGCAGTCAAGAATGCGGAGACATCGAAGAAGTTGAACTGTCCATCATCATTGAAGTCTGCGACCGAATCCTGAGCGCTAAAGGCAGCAAGGAAATCGGAGACATCGAAGAAGTTGAGCTCGCCATCGCCATTGATGTCGGCGGGGCATGCAACTGGCGGAAGGGCCGAGATGAGCATGGTGCCTTGGTATCGCTGAATATTATTGGTCGAGGTGACTGGGGAGATGATAATCAGGTATTCGCCCGGATTCTCAGCCTCGTAGGTCAGGGTCTCGCCCGTTCCTGCGCCGTTATCATCAGCAACCGCGACAGGGTTGAACAAATCGGTGATTGCGTACATCTCGACTTTGAGATCATGCATCGCGTTGTAGTTGGTGGACGCACCAGTGTTACACGATGTCGTCTGCGGGCCTTGGTTATACTGCCCGGCGTTGGGAGCGATCACAAAGAGGATTTGGGCTCGTTCGGTCGTGGTGACTTTGAAGAAATCCATATCGTTGTTGTCGTCGATGCTGGCTTCGGGAACCGCAACGATCCCAGTGTCGGCGTAGGTGCCCAGATCGGTCGCATCTGCGATGGTGTCGTTTGGTTCGAGCGGATCGCCGTAGTGACGCTGTCCGTTGAGGATATCGTCAAGCTGCGGGCCATCGTACGAAGTTGAAACAAATGGTTCCATGAGCTTGGTTGCGGTCGCGGGGCAGACATGGGCCATTCCGAGTCCATGTCCGTGTTCGTGGGAAACAACATTGCGCAGGCGAATGGAGTTGTTTCCGGTGTTGTTGTAGAAGTTATCGAAGGCGTCGATTGCCATGTCGCCATCGTTGGGGAAGAAGTTGTATGCGAGGACGCCGTTGTTGCCATCGAATGGGTAGTTGAAGGCGAAGATGCGGACATCGCCGCGTACGCCAACGATCCCGAGTGATGAGCTCATGTTTCGTCCGTCGTCATTTGGCTCCCATGTGTAGGTCACACCGGTGAGCTCTTCCCACCGGTCGAACACGGAGTGGAAGAGTGCCTGCCAGGTGGCGGTGTCGCCATATTTGGCATCGAGCCATGCGAAGAGGGTTGAGCTACCCGAGCCAAGCCCGGAGTTGGGGATGAACGAGCCGTCGGGTGCAAATGAGTAGGTGATGTTGGTTGGGTCGCCTTGTGTGAGTCCCGAACCATCAATCGCGGTGCGTGACCACCGGTTGCTTTGCTGATACCGAGAGTCTTCGCCTTTGGCTGCGACATACTGGTAGTCGAGCATTTCATTGATTGCCCAAGCATACTCGGAGCTTGTTCCCGGAGCGAAACACATGTAAGGCACTTGGGTCCCCTGGTCAATCAGCTCGGCGATGTTGTTGAGGACAAAGAGGTGCTCATCGGTGAGTTTGCTGCGGACATCGTCGCTCAAGAGCAGATCGAGGAACTCGGCAGCGCTCATGCCCGCGGGGATATCTGTCCGGGCGGTGCGCTCGAAGTTGCGAGTGGTATCCAAAGTGGTATCGAGGTTGAGTGCATCGGACCCGATTCCACCTTGGGCAGCGATGAGCAGCTGCTGGTCAGGGTGCAGCGAGTTGATCATCGAACGGGCGATATCCTGCATGTCCAGCTCGGTGTGGCTGGCGATCGCGTCTGGGAAGGTGTTGACCTGGGCACCAATGGCGGTCCCCGAGATCATCGTGAGGGTGGTACAGGCGGTGAAAAGAGCATGTTTGTGATTCATTGTGTTCCTTTTTTCGGCTGCTCGTCGAGAGGGATCAGAAGAGCAGTCGGTATGCGAGGCGTGTGCACACGCCCGAGTGATTCAAATCATGCACCCAAGATGCCCAATGGCATCTCGATGCAACACCAGTGTTGACTCCCAGCGCAGCTGCACTTGGTCTCAGAACATGCCGAGTACTTCTCTAAGCACTTTTCTAAGCACTTCTAAGCACTCGATTCCGAAATCAGAGCGAACCCCGCTGCGTACGATGATGAAAACCTGCAGAAGAAATCCACAGGCACCGAACACACCAAAACACCTCTGGCGCACGGCCTACGACGACATTCCATACGCAATGAATACGCCATGGATCCATTGGTACCCGATTCTGCCTGAATTATCGAGCAGAAACCCCAAAAAATCACCCAAGAATCAAGGATTCTTGGGTGATGGGACCTCAATCAAGGGTGTGCTCACTTACCGATCAATATCGGACCAGACACTCCGAAAGGCGGCTTGTTTCTTGGTTTACTTCTTCTTGCCTTGGAAATAGTTGCCAGCGAACTTCTTCTGGAACTTCTCGACACGCCCTGCAGCGTCAACAAAGGCCGACTTGCCGGTGAAGAACGGGTGTGAACCCGACCAAACATCGACTTTCATCTCGGGAACGGTTGCGCCAACGGTCATAACGACCTCGCCGTTGTAGTAGACCTTGCACGATGGGTAATAGGTTGGGTGTGTATCGCTTTTCATGGGTAAATCCTTGGTGTTCCACCGGTTTCCATCCGGAGGGCCACGATGATAGGCGGAGGGGGAGTGGGGGTCAATGGGAAGGGGGATCCAAGAGACCTTGCTTAGGCTGTGCCTTGCTTGGGGCGTGCCCTCCTTGAGCCCGAAGGGTGCAGGGGAATCTGGGGATTGTCCGGGTATTTGAAGACCTCCTTTGCCGAAGGAGGTCACAGGAGGGTCAGATCAACAATCTGTGCCCCTACGGCGTGCGTCGGCGCGGAGGCCTGGGGCTGAGGGGGATTCTGGAGATTTGCACATCGTCCACATGCAGCACCGATTCCTCAGGCGTGGCGGTGATGCCGATCTGGATGCGGTCGATCACGCACTCAGCGGTGGGCAGGGTTCGCCCGCGTTGATCGATCACCTTGATGTCGTCTTGCCAGATTTTGATGCGCCCGAGCTCATTTCCCGAGAACAGCACATGCACGCGGACATGGACCCATTGATCGAGCGGGAAGGGGATTTGGGAGCTGGGGTCTTGAAGATACTGACGCTGGTGCAAGCTGTGACCAATAACAGGCCTTGAAGTGTGGCGTCTGGTTTATGAGGGTTTGGGCGCTTGGATGTCGGCGGTGGTGTTCTTGTAAACCTCAACAACCGGAGGCTGGGCCAACAGCTCCCGCCAGCGCTGAAGGTAGGTCTGCATTTGGGGATCGTTGCTCACACTCTGTTCGCCTCGCTCGTATGCTTCGACGGATTGATACTCCATGCACTCGATGAAACAGTGTGGGTCCGAGCGATCTTCGAGCAGGCACACGCGTGTTTGCCCGTCTGATTCGTAATATGGCGTGGCTTCGCGCATGAAATCGAGAAAGGCATCGCGCATGCCGGGTTTGACACGGATGCGTAGATGCAGCTCGATTGGTGCCCGCTGGGTGTGCATCGTGTGGCTCAGAGTAGCGATTCCGGATTCTGAAGCGACTCGACGATCTCGGCCAGTGCTAAGGCAGCCGTCGCGCCATCGACCACGCGATGATCGCACGCCAAGGACAGCGGCATGATCTTGCCGACCATCGCCTGCCCATCGCGGACGACCACGCCGTCGTAGGCTTTGCCGACGGCCAGAATCGCCACCTCGGGGGTGTTGATGACCGGGGTGGCAAATTTGCCTGCGTGCGAGCCGACATTGGAGATCGTGAAGGTCGAGCCCATCAGCTGATCGCGCGGGATCGAACGATCGCGCGCGCTGGCAGCGATCCCGGCGATGGCCTGCGCCAGCTCGACGAGATTCATCCGGTCCGCATCGCGGATCACAGGCACCATCAAGCCATTCTCGGTATCGGTCGCGATGCCCAGATTGACCGCGCTGTATTGCACGATCTGTTCGTTGGCTTCATCGACGATCGCGTTCATCGCGCCGAAGTGCCCGGCGAGGGCCTTCGAGACGGCTGCACAGACAAACGGCAAGAAGCTGATCTTCACGCCCGTCTGGGCGGTCAGCTCTTTGCGCAGCGCGTCGATCGCGGTGACATCGGCTTCGTCCATCACAGTGAAGTGGACGGCGGTGTTGACCGACTCACGCAACCGATTGGCGATGGTTCGGCGGATGCCCTTGAATGGGATATGCCCTTGGGCTTGTCCGGGAGCAACAATGCTCTGCTGGGCCGGGCTTGGGATCGGACGATACGCACCCGGGCCTTGATATCCCGGTGCATAGGGCAAGCCTTGTTGTTGTGGCATCGGCGGCGGATAGCCATATCCCGGAGGCGGTGGCGGCGGGGCATACCCATAGGGGTAGGCTGGCGGATACGGATACGCCGGTGGTGGCGGGGCGTAGCCATAGGCGGGTGGCTGCTGGATGTATTGGGCAGGCTGAGGCTGTTGGGGCGAATAACTCTGCGGTACCTGCGTCGTTGGCAGGTTCAACGGGCGACGCGTCTCGGCTGGGCGAGGGGCGGGAGCCGATGGTGCAGGTGAAGCTGGTGATGCGGCTGGCGGTGCGCTTGGTGCCGATGCTGCTTTGGCTGGTACCGTGCCATCGGCTGCGTTGCGCACATCCTTGGCCGTCACGCGTCCGCCGATCCCGGTGCCGACGATCGCGTTGATATCAACACCCGCATCGCGTGCCTGGCGACGAACAGCTGGGGACGCGAGCGCTTTGCCATCGGAGCTGCTCATCCCGGCAACATGATCCGACATCTGCCCGACGACCGAGCCCTGATCTTTGGGCTTGTCATCAATCTGCGCAGCAGGCTTTGGAGCCGACGAAGGCGCGTCATCGCTGCCGCTTTCGTAGGTGACAAATGGTGCGCCGACTTTGATGATGTCGCCGTCGTTGCCATGGAGCGTTTTGATGGTGCCCGCGCGAGGCGATGGGACTTCGACCAAGGCCTTGTCCGTCTCCATCTCCGCGATCACTTCGAGCTCGCCCACGGTATCGCCTTCCTTGACCGTCCACTTGATAAGCTCGGCTTCTTCAAGCCCTTCGCCAAGGTCGGGAAGGATAAAGATGTTGGGATCTGATGAAACTTTGCCAGCCATATATGTGTTCCTCTTCGCAGCACGCTGCAGTGGGGGATGATTCGTTCATTCACTCTTCGATTCGGCGATTCAATACGCCAAACACTCCGTAATACCCTTCAAAATCCTCGGCGACTCCGGCAGGTACTCATTCTCTAGCTTGTAGTACGGCATGATCGTATCGAACCCCGTCACACGCTGGACCGGGGCTTCGAGATGCAGGAAACATTCCTCCATCACTCGTGCTGCGATCTCGGCGCCCATGCCGCAGGTCAGCGGGGCCTCGTGGACAACCACGCACCGCCCGGTCTTGCAGACCGACTCGGCGATCGTATCCATATCGAACGGATAGATCGAACGCAGGTCGATCAGCTCGACCGACACATCCTCAGGCAGGTTGTCGATCGCTTCGAGGGCTTGGAACACCGGAGCGCCCCAAGTGACAAGTGTCAGGTTCTCGCCTTCGGAGACCACCTTGGCTTGCCCGATCGGAATCTCGTACATCTCGTCGGGGACTTCTTCTTTGAAGGTGCGGTACACGCGCTTGGGCTCAAAGAAGATCACCGGGTCGGGATCGTTGATCGCGGCGAGGAGCAACCCCTTGGCATCGTAAGGCGTGCAAGGCATCACGACCTTCACACCCGGGGAATGGGCATAGATCGACTCGGGCGAATCCGAGTGGAGTTCGGGAGCATGAATCCCGCCGCCGACAGGCACACGAACCGTCATTGGTACCGTCACTGCGCTGCGGGTGCGGTTGCGCATCCGGGCTGCGTGGTTGACGAGCTGGTCGTACGCTGGGCCCAGGAACCCCTCGAACTGAATCTCGGGGACTGCCTTCATCCCTGCAATTGCAAGACCAATCGCTGTCCCCATAATCCCCGATTCATCGAGCGGCGTATCGACCACACGATCCTTGCCGTGGGTTGCTTGGAGCCCATCGGTTGCGCGGAAGACGCCGCCGTTGATTCCGATGTCTTCCCCGAGGAGGATCACATCGGGATCGGCTGCGAGTGCTTGATCGAGCGCTTGGGTGATTGCGCCGACGAGTGTTTGTTCTGCCATCGTTGACTCCGTTTATCCAATCACCGCGATGAGTGCGGTGTTCTGTTCATTCTGACTCTGTTGGTCGGCTGCGATCAGCGCCGCCTCGATCGAGTTGGGCATGGCGCTATTGAGGGTGAGGGCGACAGACTCTGCGGGCTCATTCACACGAATCTTGTTGCTCCAGGTGCTCAGCTCAATATCCGATTGATTGAGCCCCGCTGGAACAACTGCGCGGACATACATCGCATTGATATACCGCTCCTTGCCTTTCTTGTCGATCACCTTCACCAGCATCAGTGTGCCCCTGCTGCCTGTGCATTGAGCCCGATCTGCGACGGGTTCCGCCCGATCGAAGTTGTCCGCATCGTGTCGCGTTGAATCTTCAAATCCTCAGGAATCTCGGCGTAGAGATCATCGAAAATCTCGGCCTTGTCCGGAGTCGGGATCGAGATCGCCGCGTCAACCACTTCCTTGACGATGGTCTTGGCGCGGGCTTCGAGTTCTTCTTGTTTTTTGTCGTCCCAGACGCCGACGGATTCCATGTATTTGCGGGTACGGATGAGCGGGTCTTTTTCAAGCCACGCATCGACCTCGCTCTGGTCGCGATATCTTCTCGCGTCGTCTGCGGTGGTGTGATCGCCGAGCCGATAAGTGAGTCCCTCGATAAACGAAGGCCCGCCGCCCTGAATCGCTCGCTTGCGTGCGTCGCTGGTGGCCTTATAGACTGCGAAGATATCGTTGCCATCGACCTGAATCGTGGGCATGTCATACGCGATCGCCTTCTGCGCCACCGTCGCCGAGTTCATCTGCCGCTCGCGGGGCGTCGAGATCGCCCACTGGTTGTTCTGACAATAAAAAATCGTCGGCACCTGCATCACCGAGGCGAAGTTCATCGCATTATGGAAATCACCCTCCGAGGTCGAGCCATCGCCGAAGTAAGTAATGACCGCGCGGTCTTTTTCTTTGCGCTGTTTCATCGACCACGCGATCCCTGTGGCATGGAGCATGTGCGTTCCGATCGGCACCGACAATGGCGTGATGTTCACTCCATCAGGAATCTTCGATCCCCGCTCATCGCCCATCCAGTAGACGAGAATGTAGTGCATCGGCAGCCCGTGCATAAACAACGCAGCGTTCTCGCGGTACGAAGGCACCACCCAATCATTCCCCTGGACCATCGCCAAAGCCGACCCCACCGCGTTGGCTTCTTGTCCCTTGTTCTGCGGGTAGGTACCCATGCGTCCCGAGCGTTGGAGCTTGAATGCAATCTCGTCGAGCTCGCGACAGATGCGCATCTGCTCATAGAGATAGACCACCTGCTCATCAGTAAGCGTGTCCTTGGCGAGTTTCTTATCGAGCTTGCCATTCTCATCAAGAATCTGCAGGTGCTCGATCTTGGCTTCAAATACGGTATGGTGAGGCATGGTGTCTCCTACAAATATCCCAATGCGGTCAACGATGGCGCATCCGTCGTTCCAAGGGCGGCAAGGCGAACAAGAGCCAACACACCGGGGTCAGGGAGTATAGGGAGCAAATGCCAAAAAAGCATGGTGAAGTCGTAGCTGCTGTGTAGAGCAGAATTGGGCGAAAGCGTTTACCAATCGCGACCTAAAACGCCGTCGCGGGTGTAGTAGTAAGCGGCCATATGGCGTTGAAGATTGATATAGTCCTCGGGATTGCCGGGGTATGCATCTGGTACTTGAATTTCGAGAAGTACCGCAGGCACCGCATCTGCGTTTGAGCGCAGCGCAACAGAGAGGTCTGCCGCTGCGATCATGTGTTTGCTGGGATATCCTGGAATGGTATATACATTGAGCTCTTCACCCACGAAAAAATTATCATGGAATGGTGATTGCTCGACAAGAAATGCTTTGCTCGATGGGAATGTGACATCGGAGAGTTTGGCGACCCGATTCATTGTTCGGGCATTGGGGACAGTGTCTTCGTGAAGTGCTGCAGGCGTGAAGTAGAACGCACGCGAGATCGTTCGGTCAAGCATAAAGATAATTTGGTTGATCGGGCGGTCGAGTTCCTCTGATGCCCAAAGCGCGAACCGTTCACTTACGGTATCGTTTGGGCACAGAAGCGCATCATTGAGGTAGCTATACCCAAACTCACCAATCATCGGGTAGACCCAATAATCCGCAGCCGTTTCAAAGTATCCTTCCGGAACTGGGATCCCGCCCGGGGTGATATACGAGCCATTGAGTTTGTCATACTCGTAAATAAACGGGACATATCCTTTGTACTCATCTGCATAGATACTGATCCTTGTGGATAACTGGCGCATTTCGACCATACACGCGGTTCCACGGGCTGAACTGCGCACGCCAGCTAGGGCGGGAAGGAAAAGCCCGATCAGAATCGAAATTATCCCGATTGTGAGGAGAAGTTCAACGAGGGTAAATCCATGGCGTATTGCCGGGCGATGATTTTGGTAGAAAACTTGTTGATTCATATCGAAATCCTCTTGACATGATAGGGGGGGGGGGTACATTCGCAATGGAAGGCAAGCATAAGTTTTGATCCATGCGTGTTCAATTGGATGAATGGTCAAACGAAAGGGTTTATAGATGAGGAACGCTCAAGGAACAATGTGGTTCGCTGGCCTTATTCTCACGGTGGTGTTGACGCCGGTTGTCTTTGGGGCTTGTTTTATACTCGATGACCGTGCAGGATACCCTGGATGGGGTGTGGAAGACCCGCCTTGTACATCGTTTGATTCAAGCACATGTACTACCTATTCTCAATGCCCTCCTGGAGTTCAATGCAAATTGGTGAATCCTGGATATATGTCTCTTTGTATCCCAGGGACGGCCACAGTAAAACAGTATGTATTTCAAGGGGGGAGTCCTGTTTCAACACTCAATAGTTGTTGCCAAGGGGGCACTCAACTCCCCCCCGCTGCAGTGACGCTCACATGCGTTGTTCCAGCGGATACCTTTGGGGGCACGAGATGTATGTGGGCAATAAATTAATGAATGTTTGGTAAACGATGCCGATTGATGAGGTACAACATGCGATGGATTTTTGGTGTTCTTGCCGTCATTGTCTCTCAAACAACAATTTTGGCGAGTGAGGTTGTTGTCTTAGGGGATGTCCATATTCGAGTTGCGGATTCATATTCTGGGACGGCGTTTTTTACGATAGACTCGAGTCCTGATTCATCAGCATGGAAAAAGGTAGATTTTTCAATAGGGATGAGTTTCTTGTCCATGAATGTATACCAGATTCTCCCCGGAATCGGGGAGAGTGTGATGGAAGTCCGCTATGGCGATCAGAATGAATCATGGCTGATCCATCCATCTCAATTTCAAGCAACCCGTAGCAAACGCTTCGCCAACACACTCACGGATGCTGGGGAGGTTGACTTGAGTCCAATGCCCATCATTCGAATGCTACTAAATCGGATGGACCAGTTGGACATAGAGAAGACTTCAGAGAGTACCAATGGGTCGGTGACCCTACGGATTTCGGATGCGACAGGGGCTTCGGCAGGCTACAGCGAGATCGATGTGCTCGACGGAAAGATTGTGGAATACCGAGCAAACAAGATAAAGGACAAGTTCCTGGTCGTCGTTGAATACGGCGGATGGGCTCAACTTCCCAGCGGTGAACACATTCCTACCCTAAATGTGAGCAAGATCAGATCGACGGACCTTGTCGGAAACATGCTCATCCAAACCGTTCAAATTGAAGATGTTTCAGAAAATGAAATATCATACAAGCCCGAAAAACCTCAAATTACACCGAATATGACCATCGTTGACCATATTGAGGGCGTCACGAAGGCAGATGGCGAAGTTATTGCACCAATTCAATACGGCCAACAGTCTCCAAAACCGCAGGTTCCTTCAACAACAGATTCCGGGAAACAGGCCAGCAAACTGTTTATCTGGCTCGGCGTTGGCTTTGTTGTGATCGCCGGCATCGTCCTCGGTACGAGAACAAAGGCAGCAAACTGATGCCTGTACGACTCTTCCGAAACTTGGCACTCTGGTCGATCGGGGGCATCTGGGCACTCGCCGGAGTGTCAAAGCTTTATGGCTTGTTGTCGGGCACTTCGGTCGATCAGCAAGCGACTTGGGCTTCGTCGTTTCCCAATAGCCTGATGGTCACGATTGCAATACTTGAATGCGTGATCGCTTTACTCATCTTCGCAAGATTCCATTGGGTCCCTCTCATCGCTGGCTCTGTGTTGCTTTCTGCCTTTCTGGTCGCTCTCTGGATTTGGCCGATGGAATACCAACAGCCCTGCGGCTGCTTCGGAAAGATTGAACTCTTCCATACGATTGATCCTGTCTCGAAGATCATCGTGTTTGGGGGGCTCAACACACTCGCTGCCGCATTGACTTGGGTGTGCCAATATCCAAAAGGCACGAATAAAAAAGAGCATCCGGAAATGCTCTCTGCTTAGTTCAGTTGGTCTTGCTCACAACTGCGAAATTGTGTCCTGCATATGCTCGCGTCCGTTGGCACCAACATGCTCACGCCCAGTCCCCGGGAACTGCGCGATGTGATCTTGCTTGAGCTGGCGCCCGGTGCCCTTGGCGTTGGGTGAGCTCTCAGGAATCGCAAAGAGCTTGTTGTCGAGTGTGTCAGAATGTGCAAAGGCCATTTCGGCTGCCTTGAGCATTGTGTCGTCTGCGTTTTCGTGAAGCTCACGGAAAGCTTGGTGGATTGCAAGCTCGGCGAGATCGAAGAAGTGAATCGCAGCTGCCTTGTTGCGCTCAAACTCGGTGCCCGATTCGCCGTTGCGGATGTCCATGTCGAGCCTCGATAAGGTGCACGACCACGCATGGAGATACATTGCCGCATCGGCCAGTCTCGCCTGGGTTGCCTGGGCCGTTACGATCGCAGCGTCTTTCTTCTTCGAGATTACCTTGAACTGGTAGGTCAGCTCCGAGATCAGCTTGGTCATCCGGTCGGCAGATGAACGCAGCGATGGATGAATCTTGCTGATCGTTGGTGCCTTTTTGCGCATTCCAAGGAACACCTCCATCCCTAGCGGGATCGATGCGCGGATCATGGTCGGCGTGAACTTCTTCTGATCCGCCATCTCCTTGATGCCCAGCATCTTCTCAGCGAGTTGCTTGCCGCCATAGGCGAAGATGAACGATTGCATCACCTCGTTCGCGCCCTCGACGATCGTGTTGATGCGTGAATCGCGGAAGATTCGTTCGAGTTCGTTCTCGGTCATGGTGCCCTCGCCGCCCATGATTTGCAGCGCATCATCAACCGTGCGCCATCCCATTTCCGAACAGAACACCTTGCAGATCGCCGTTTCGAGCATGATGTCATCGTCATGGCGATCGAGCATTCCGGTGGTCATGTAGAGCACCGAATCCATCGCATAGCACAGGGCGCTCATGTGCGCGACGCGCTTCTGGACGAGTTCAAAGTCCGCGATTGGGCGTTTGAACTGGTATCGTGTCTGGGCCCATTTGGTTGCCTGGTCCTTGGCGCGTTTGGCGCCCCCGAGCATCCCGGCCGAGAGGGTGCATCGCCCGTAGTTGAGACAGGTCAGCGCAAGCCCCAAACCCTTGCCCTCTTTGTGCAGCAGGTTCTTGCGAGGCACCTTGACATTGGTGAACCTGATCCGCGCCTGCCAGGTGCCACGGATGCACATCTTCGATCGGTTCTTCGAGAAGATATCAACGCCTTCCATATCAGGCGTGCAGATGACGGCTGTCACGCGGGGCTTGCCGTCGATCTGCTGGACGCCCATGACGGTGAACAACCCGGCGATCGCGCCCGAGGTCGCCCATTTTTTCTCGCCGTTGACGATGTAGTATTCGCCGCACTCGGAGACATCAATCGTCGTCTCCTGACCACCAGCATCACACCCAACCTGAGGCTCAGAAAGACAGAACGCACTCAACCACTCACGCGCAAGCTTGGGCAAGTAGTATCCCTTCTGCTCGTCAGTCCCATAGAGCATGACCGCTTTGCATCCGATGGATTGGTGGGCCGAGACCATCACCGCGGTCGAGCCACAGTATTGGCCGATGGTTTCGAGGATGCGATTGTAGCTGGTGATCCCCATGCCTAGCCCGCCAAACTCCTTGGGGATCGTCATGCCCAGCACGCCCAGATCAAAGAGCTTCACAATGACATGCTCGGGGATGTACTGTTCCTGGTCAATCTCGATCGAAGGATGCTCGCTTTGCATGTATGCTTCGACCTCCGCGACGAGTTGATCGCACTCGGCGGTTTCTTCGGGCGAGGTCTTGGCAATCTCTGGATACGGGAAGTAGAGCTCCTCGCGGAAGTTGCCCCAGAAGAGGTTCTTGACCGCGCCCATCGTTGAAGGCTCAGGGCCCAGAATCTGCTCGGCGTCGGCGATCATCTCCGCATCACGCGATGAGATGCCCTTCATTTTTTTCAGGTCGGCCTTGGTCGTCTCTGCCATGTGTCAACTCCTCAATCAATGTCAATCGTTCGCGAAACAGTGCGTTGTGCGAACGGGTGTGTTGTCTCGTTATTTCTTCGATGTCTTTGAAAAGAACGCTTCGATCGCCTCTTGTGCCGGTTCGGTGTTGCGCAATCGCACCAGGTGATCCCGCTCGGCTTGCAACGCTGCTTGCCACCCCTGATTGATCCCGACCTTGACCGCATCGAGCACAGCATCAACATGAAGCGAAGGCGTCGTCTCGCCAGAAGCAGCAACCAGCGCCTCATCAATCAGGTCCGTGTTGGTCGTCTGGATACACTGTGAAGGCGTGCCGGTGCGATTGGGTTTGGATTGCGTACTCAACCACGACTTGGCTGTCTCGATCAACGCATCGCGCGAAACGCAGGTCGCATCGAACATGCCCAGCTCCTTGGCATCGGTCGATTTGAATGGGATTCCATTGGCAGTTGCAACGATCGCCGATTCGGGATCAATCCGCGCCGGCAGCAGGTTCGTCCCGCCCCATCCGGGACAGATTTTGAGACCGGCTTCGGGAAGCCCGATGATGAATGGGCGTGCTTCAGGATCAACTACCCCGATGAGTCCATCGCAGTGCATCGCCAGCTCCAGTCCGCCTCCGAGTGCGACCGAATGGATCGCAGCAGCGGTGGGGCAGGGCAAATCGGCGATCTTCTGGAAGACCTTTGCGCCGAACTCGAGATAAGTATGCAACCCTGCATCATCGAGCGCCATGATCGCTTTGAGATCCGCCCCGGCGACAAAGGCACGCTCGGCTGCGGATGCCAGGATGAATCCATCAATATCTTCAGACAGCGAATCAAGCGTCGCATCGAGTTGTTCGAGCAGGCCCTGTCCAATGACCACCACCGGTCGTCCCGGCTCGGTGAGTGTCAGGGTCGCGATCTTGGCACCGTTGGATGCGCTCGTGAGTTCAACAGGCAACAGGTGGTTGGTCATGCGATTTCGATGTCCATGTCTTGCGAAGGACAGGCTAAAAATCAGCCCTGATCGGCTCCAAAGCCGACCAAAGCGCACATCAGTTCGCAGCCTGGTGTGGACTGGATTCTATGCAATCCATCCGCAATTAGACACACGCACCGCCGAACACATTTATCGCTTGAGCCGGGCAGAGAGCGCCTTTTGAGCAGGGGGCGAAGCGAGCACCGAAGCGCTGAGCTTGGCGCCTTTGAGCACCATCGCCTCTTCAAGCGAGCCGTCGAGCTCGTTGAGCAGTTTCTTCGTTGCAGAAAGTGCTTTCGGGCCGCCGGTGGCGAGGCGATTGGCGACGGTCTCGGTCAGCGCATCGAGCCCGTCGCGATCCTCAGCCAGATGATCCACAAGTCCGATATCGAACGCCTCTTGCCCGTTCATCACCCCGCCCATGAGCATCGCCTTGCGCGCCCTTCCCGCGCCGAGTTTCTTGACGACCCAAGGCGCGATCACCGCCGGGCAGATGCCAAGGTCAACCTCGGGGAACCCGAGCTTGGCATCCTTGTGCGAGACTGTGACATCGCACACGCAGGTCAATCCGCATCCGCCTCCGATCGCTGCCCCGTTGACCGAGGCCACGACGACTTGGTGCAGGTTTCGAATTTTGAGTGTGAGCCGAGCCAGGCTCGTCAAGAGCTCCTCGCCGACCGATGCATCACCCGAGAGCTCGATTAGCACCGCCTTGAGATCCATCCCCGCGCAGAAGGCTTTGCCTGCTCCAGTGATGACCAGCACCGATGTGGCTGAAGATGCAAGCCCATCGACTGCTCTGTGCATCCCTTCGAGAATCTCGATCGACATCGCATTGCGTGCATCGGGTCGATTGATCGTCAGTGTGGTGATCAGCCCATCGGTTTCGAGTAATACTGGTTGTGTCATTGAAAAATCCTTATCCCCAAAGGGCCGCGAGCCGTTCTTGTTCTTCTGGTGATCCCGTCAACGAAAGCGAAACATCAAGCCCCCGCTGGGCGTGCTCGGTCATTGGCGAACAAATCTCATTGAGCCAACTCTTGGTGGCCCGGATCGCCGATCCGGGTTTCTTGGAAAGTATCTCAGCAATCTCCACCGCCCGTTCGCGCACAGCATCACGATCCTCGACCGTCTCATGCACCAATCCGATCCGCAACGCATCGCTTCCCGAAATCAACTCGGTATCGAGAAGCCGACTCCGCACAGCGCCGCTGGTGAAAGACGCCAGCATAAACGCTGCCGACACCGCGGGCGACACCCCGATCTTGACGACCGGGTATCCAAGTTTGGCCTGTTCATCTGCTACCACAATATCCGCCCCGCCGAGGAGCGCACAACCACCAGCCACCGCTGCCCCATGCACGCCGAGCACGATCGGAATCTCAATCGCCCGCATTGTGCGCACAACCGTGGATAAACCGGTCAATAGCTGTCGCATGGTTTCGCCGCCGGGATCGTCTGCGCACAGCTTCAAATCAAACCCGGCACAAAACGATTTCCCCTCGCCCACAAGCACCAATGCACGCACCTTGTGCGCACACTTCTGGATATCCCGATCCAACTGCTCAAGCATCGCAGGCACCAAGGCATTGCGCTTGTCGGGGCGATCGAGCGAGACGATCGCGATGTCATCTTGAAGTTCAACGCGAATCATTCGATCAACCCCGATGCAAACTTCGACGCCTCAATCAGTGCGTCATCATCTATATTCGTTGTCAGCCCCGCATCCCGGATCGCCTGCACCAGCGCCAGCGTTGAGATATTCCCCGGTGCCCGTGTGCTCTGGGTCGAAGCATACGGGCATCCGCCCAAGCCGCCCGCCGAAGAGTCAAACGAGCGCACGCCCAGTTCCAACGCCAGCTTCACACACTCGCCAGCATGTCCAAAGGTATCGTGCAGGTGCAGCGTCAATGTCGGATCACCAAACGAGTTCGTTGGCTCGCCATCGAGCCGATCAATCGCTTCCATCATCACCGGCTCAAGCGTCTCAGGCGTCGCCGCTCCGATCGTATCGCCCAGATCAATTTCATCAATCCCCATCGCCAGCAACTGCGTCATCACATCGCCAACCGATTCGGGATTGATCGCCCCGTCAAACGGACACTGCACAATGCACGAGATATATCCCCGCACCATCAACCCATGCTCATGAGCCTTGCCCACCACAGGCTCGAAGCGTTGGAGTGTTTCTTCGATCGTCGCGTTGGTGTTCTTGAGCGAGAACCCTTCCGATGCAGCGGTAAAGACCGAAACCTTATCGATCAGCCGCTCGATACCGTGGTCTTGTCGTGCCTTCTGGTTGACTTCGATCGCTGCGTTGAGCCCGCGCTCATTGGGCACCAGCGCCGAGTAGATCACGCCCTCAGGTTTCGATGGTGCGAGCAGATCAAAGACTGCTGCTGCATCCCCAAGCTGGGGAATCCACTTGGGAGACACAAAGCTCGAAACCTCGACCTCGGTCACCCCGGTTTTTTGGACGAGCATCGCGAGTTGGGCTTTGAGTGCCGTATCGACAATCGCCGACTCGGCTTGGAGCCCGTCGCGCGGGGAGACATCGGTGATGCGTACTTGGTCATTCACGCTCATACCTGCAACACACCCGTCTTGAAATCAGCCGAATAATCCCACCCCTGATTTGCACTCCGCAGCGTCTCGATCAACTCTTCGCGGGTCTTGTGAGGCTCGATGATCCGGTCCACCCAGCCTCTCGCTGCCCCATGCCGAATGTCCTGCTGTTCGTTGTACGAATCACGCACCGCATCGAGAATCGCCTTGTGCGTCTGGGCATCAATCTCCTCGCCTTTGCGTGCCCGCGATCGTTCCTCGATCATCGCTAGCACACCCGTCGCCGACCCCGCGCCCATGACGGCACACTTCGAGCCAGGCCAGGCGAAGGCCATGAACTGATCGAAAGCCCTGCCACACATCGCATAGTTGCCCGCGCCGAATGAGCCGCCGAGGATGACGACGATTTTGGGGACGATGCAGTTGCTCATCGCGTTGACGAGTTTGGCGCCCGATCGGATGATCCCGCCTTGCTCAGAATCACGCCCGACCATGAACCCGGTGGTGTCGTGGAGGAAGATGATCGGGATTTTGCGCTGATTGCAATCCATGATGAACCGCGAAGCCTTATCCGCTGAATCATCATAAATCACCCTCGGCATATTGGTCGACTTGCTCGGGCCGGCTTTGCCCCCGGGCATCTGTCGGGTGGTGAGTTTGCACTGGTTGGCGACGATGCCGGCCGGGATGCCTCCGATGTTGGCGTACCCACAGACGAGCGACTCGCCATAGGTTGCTTTGTACTCGTCGAAATCGGGTTCGAGGGATTTATGACCCTCAGCGTTGGGCACCGCGCGCGAATCGACAATGCAGTGGATGATCTCTTTGACATCGTACTGTTTGCCGGGCTCGTCGGTGAAGATGTCGTAGATATCTTCGCCAGAGCGGAAGGATTGGATATTGGTGTCGGCGATTTCTTCGCAGTTCGCATCAGGATACTTCGAGACCAGCGAGCGCAGCCGATGCAAACACGCCTCATCGGTCGGCTCATGGAAATCAATCGTTCCCGCGATCTGCGCGTGCATGGTTGCCCCGCCGAGCTCTTCGTCCGTCACATCCTGCCCGATCGCTGCCTTGACGAGTGCTTGCCCAGCGAGGTACAACCCCGACCCTTCGGTCATCAACAGCGTATCGCACATCACGGGCAGATACCCACCGCCGGCGACACAGAACCCCATGATCGCCGCGATCTGCGGGATTCCATCGGCGCTGATCTTGGCGTTGTTGCGGAAGATGCGTCCAAAGTCATCGGTATCGGGGAAGACATCTTCCTGCATCGGCAGGTAGACGCCTGCGGAATCGACCAGATAGAGCAACGGCAGGTTGGCCATGTGGGCGATGGTCTGGGCACGGATGATCTTCTTGCAGGTCATCGGGAAGAACGCCCCGGCTTTGACCGTCGCATCATTGGCGACGATCATGTGGCGCTTGCCCGCGACGGTGCCGATTCCGACGACTACGCCTGCGCCCGGTGCGCCGCCAGCCTCTTGATACATCTCATACCCGGCCCAGAGCCCGAGCTCTTGGAAGTGGGTGTCGGCATCGACGAGCAAGTCCAGGCGCTCGCGGGCGGTGAGTCGAGATTTGGCGTGCTGGCGTGCGATGGCCTTTTCGCCGCCACCGAGTTGAATCTGCGATTCAATCGCAAGGAACTCGTCGGTCAGGGTGCGGAGGGTATGGTGGGTGTGGGGG
>WFPK01000083.1 GCA_015487555.1 Phycisphaerales bacterium | reverse complement strand
GCTCAAAAACATCCCATCGGGTGCCACGACTCGCCGTCTTGGGCGCAGTCGTGCTTTGGTTTTTCCGCCATCAAAGAACACGACTGCGCCCTTCGGGCGAGTCGTGGCACCCAGATGCAGATTGATAAACGAGCCGTCAGACACGACCTAGTCGAAGCGCCTATCGGGCAATCATCCCGGGCATCCCGCTCCGAATGCACTCAGAAAGGCACTGACATCAAAGAAGTTGAAATCCCCGTCATCGGTGAAGTCCGCCGACGCATCGTTTGCAGAGAATGCGCTGAGAAACGCGCTGACATCGAAGAAGTTGAGTGTCCCGTCACCATTGATATCCGCCCGGCAAGGGGCTGTGCAATCCAGCTGGATGTCCACAGCCAGCAACTCGTTCAAACCCGGAACATAGGCGATCTCATCGACCACCGCAAACCCATTATTGAGATTCGATGGCGCATCGAAGACGCCGACGCGTGTTGGTAAACCCGGATCACTTACATCCACAATGTGTACCACGCTGCTGTCGAGCCCGACATAGGCGATCGTTCCTTTGGGGGTCTCTTCGATTGCGACGCTTCGGGCGATGCTCGTTGTGGGGTACGACGCGAGCAAAGTCGGCGACGCCGGATCGGTGATATCAACAAGCGCAAGCCCGCCGGGCCCATCAGCGACATACGCCACCGAGCCCGCCACCGCCACATTGATCGCAGCGCCCGCGGTATCGAGCATGCCAAGAACCGTCGGCGACGAGGGATCGCTCACATCAAGAATCCGCAACCCCGCATCATCCTGGGCGACATAGCCCAGCGCACCAACCACCGCGAGGCCATTGGCTGGGCTGGTGGTCAGGTCGTTCCCGATCAGCACCGGAGCTGACGGATCGAGCACATCCACCACCAACAACCCCGATGAACCATCCGCGATGTACGCGATCGAGCCTTGGACCACCACCCCGAACACGCTCCCGCTGGGCGTGTTGTAGGTTCCGATCAGATTTGTATTCGATGGATCAAGCACATCAATGATTTGAAGCGATGCGCTCGCCGAGGTCATCCCCATATACGCAATCCCCGAAGCATCCACAAACCCGGTCAACGCAAACCCATCGGGGCCCGTGGTGTGATGCGCCCCAAGTGAAGCCGGGAACGCCGGATCACTCACATCAACAATCCAGAGCGAGCCTTGAAGCGTTGTCACATACGCAACCTGCC
Organism: Phycisphaerales bacterium; assembly: GCA_015487555.1. Taxonomy (GTDB): domain Bacteria; phylum Planctomycetota; class Phycisphaerae; order Phycisphaerales; family UBA1924; genus UBA1924. The sequence goes on along the minus strand of WFPK01000083.1, from coordinate 2,746 downwards.
CGCGCACCTGGACATGGGCAGCAGCCCCGTCAACCGAGCTCGAACTCATCACCACAGGATCGGCAGCACAGTCCGCTGCGATCGCGCTCGATCCCAACGCTGCGCTGAGCCCAATGCCGACACCAATACCGATCGTTGCGATCGAATGCCCCGCCGGGGTCTTGATTTGTCTGTGTATCTTCAGCCGGTGTGTTTTCAAAGAGTGCTCCATCGGGGCGCAGACCAATCGCCGAACCAATCGCCGATCTGCACCGACGCATCAGCCCAGACGCATCAACCCAGACTCTACCCCGATTCGGTTGCTTTGCCATGAAAACAGCGATTTGGACGGCGCAGAACCCTCAGCCTGCTCGGACAGTCGGCATAACCCCCGGGTTATTCAGACTGGGTTATTCAGACCAGGCTATCCGGACCGAGTTCTCCAGACTCAAGAACCAAACCGCACCGGGTTGGTCAACACCCCGATCCCTTCGATCTCCACCTCCACCACATCCCCATCACCAAGCCAAGCTGCAGGCGACCGCGCCATCCCAACCCCACTGGGCGTCCCCGTCAGGATCACCGTCCCGGGCACCAAGCTCGTCCCTTTGCTGAGCTCCTCGATGAGCACATCGACCGGGAACATCATCTGCGCGGTCGAAGCGTCCTGCATCACCTCCCCATTGACCCGGCAGATCACCCGAAGATCATTCACATCGCCGAGCTCATCACCCGAAACGACCCTTGGCCCCAGCGGACAAAAAGTATCAAACCCCTTGCCCCGACAGAACTGCCCGCCTGAGCCTTTCTTCTGCCACCACCGGGCAGAAACATCGTTGGCACAGGTAAACCCGAGCACGAACGCCATCGCCTCATCGCGCGAGACATCCTTGCATACTCTCCCGCCTGGCCCTTGCCCAATAATCACCGCCAGCTCAGCTTCAAAGTCCGTCTGATTCCCACCAAATCGCTCATCGCGCGCAATGGGGGGGATCACAATCGCCTCACCATCAAGACACACGCTGGCGATGTTTTTGCTAAACACCATCGGCTGCTCGGGCGCTTCGAGCCCCTGCTCGTGTGCATGGGCAGCGTAGTTGCGTCCGATGCCAAAGATGTGCCGGATGGGCACAGAACCAGATGGAGTGAGAATCTCGCTGTGGGTCGATGTGGTGTGTATTTTCATGCTTCAATCGTATCGCAATGATCTGTCCTGTGTATTGCACCTTTCTTTTCGGTATCGACCCAGCTCTGACGATTTCGGGTCTGATCATGCGAACAATCGAGTGTGTCCGCCCCCTCGAATCCATCATCAAACCCGAATCAAGATTCGGGTAGCCGTCGTTCTCGCCGACCCGTTGCCTCGCCGGTCAAGCTTGTCACGCTTGCGTTTCTCTCGTTTCACCCCAACGCCATGCCCTGGCTGGCGCGGGCGAACTACGCTCGCGAGCTCCGCGCCGCCTTTTTTCTCCCTTGGGCGATCGCAGCAACCGAAGGCGGCGTCATCGGGTTCATCGTCCGCAAACTCTACGAAGGGGTCATCGACGACACCACCCTCAACTACTTCGCTGGTGCGCTCATCGCCGCCCCGGCATTGGCCAACATCACCTCGTTCCTCTGGGCCATCCTCGCCCATGGCAAGCGCAAAATCCCCTTCATCACCGCCCTCCAACTCGGTGTCCTGATCTCCATCGCCCTCATGGCCTTGGCCCCGCGCACACCCGCCGGGTTGATGATGCTCGTGGCTGCTGCGTTTAGCGCCCGCATCCTCCTCGCCGGCATCGTCACCGTCCGCGCCACCATCTGGGGCGTGAACTATCCCGATCATCGTGCCAAACTCACCGGCAAGCTCCAAACCGTTTCCGTCACGATCTCCTCGCTCATCGCCATCGGGCTCGGGGCAGCCATGCAATGGAACGAAGATTCATACCGCGTGTTGATACCGGTGGGGGGGCTCATCGCGTTGCTCGGGGTGTCTTCCTACGCCCGCATCCGCCTCCGATCCGAACGCATCATCCTCAGAAACGAGCAAGAACAAACCGACGCCGACAACAAAACTTCGATCTTCTCAGGATTCAAAGTCCTCAAGGATGACAAAGACTATCGCAGCTACCAAATCTGTCAGCTCCTGCTCGGGTTCGGCAACATCATGTCATGGACACCCTTTGTCATCATGGCCAAACAGCAGTTCGATGTCGGCTACCTCCAAGGCATCCTCCTCACCCAGGTCATTCCCCTGATGATGATGCCCTTCACCATCCCGCTCTGGGCCAAGCTCCTCGACTCCGTCCACATCATCCAGTTCCGCGCCTTCCACTCGTGGATTTTCGTCGCTTCGATGCTCTGCGCCCTCTTTGCTGGGCTGACGCATACGATCGAGTTTTTATACGCTGCTTCCATCCTTCGAGGCATCGCCTTTGGCGGCGGCGCCCTCGCCTGGAATCTGGGACACTTGCAGTTTGTCAAACCTGAGAAATCTCAAGACTACATGTCCATCCATGTGACCCTCACCGGGCTAAGAGGCCTCACCGCCCCCTTCGCCGGCGTCGCCCTTTATAACTATTTAGAATCCAACACCCCCGGCTCGGGTTCTTACACCTTCGCTGCCACCTTGCTCATCACCACCGCTGGCGCACTGGGCTTCTACTACCTTTATACCAAACTCAAAGACAAACCCCAAGTCTGAAAGTCTGATCTCCCGTGGCACAGGCTTCTGCCCTGCGCTCTTCCCTCAAAATCGCGTGTACTATCAGGGTGCTCCGACTCG
>WFPK01000082.1 GCA_015487555.1 Phycisphaerales bacterium | reverse complement strand
TTCTTGACCTTTCAGTCATCCCAAATCCCCCCCATCTCCGGCGATATTTGCAACCACTCTTGCAATCCATCCGAATATGCCGATAATGAAAATATCGCAAAGGCCAAGCGGTTGCGACTGATGGAAACCATCACAAACGCCTCGACGCCCTGCGACGACCATGCTGCTCCGGAGGACATCCGATGCACCTATGGGCGATGAGCCCCAAGTGACGGCTTGGGGAACAATACTCCGGCGACGGGCATACTCCCGTGACGGCTGGGCTGGAAATTTTCTTCAAGGAGGTGATTCAGTGAACAAGTATGAATGTACGAAAGGGTTGCGCCCTTAGAGCGGCAGCTCGACGGTGTTGCCCATTGCGCAACCCTCAAATCTGACGGATGCCACAGCGCATCCTATTGGCCGCCTCCAACTCGAGGCGGCTTTTTTATCAATCATCCTCATTCGTCGGCAGGCATGTGAATCATGTCACGAATCCGCTTGGCATCGCTATCCCGGTTGTGATACTCAAGCTCCTTGACCAATCGCCAATGCACCTTGTAGTAGTTCGATTGCTTGGCAAAGTTTGTCGCCATGTCATCGGGACGCCGAACCTTGCGTGCAGTCTCTTCCAAGATCGGCAGGTACGCATCACGCTTGCCATTCTTTGTAAGCATTTTGCCCATCGCGCTCAAGGCCTGATCCACCATTGGACCATCGTTGAGGAAGTTGTCGAGCACATCCTGATACGCGATCCATGCATACTCGGGGTTGTTGTTTTTCTTCCAGAGTTTCCCCTGCTCAAAGCGGACGCCAGCTGCCAGGTCCGGACGCGCCCGGAACTGTCCAAAGGCCCACTCCCACATCTGGTGCTGCTCTTGTGGGTCTTGGACGGTTGAAATCAGTTCAACGAGGAAATCGAACGAGAAATCCTGATGCATCCGTCCCGCAAGTTGCAAGGCTGCCCGTGACCACACATCCATATCCTTCTGTGTCATCTTCCCGGATTTAGCGATCGTGACCACCTCGTCCCAAGCACCGGGCACGCCAGCGCACTTGCTTAGGGTCTGACGCAAAAGCGCCAGCCGATCTTCAACCGAGTCGGTTCTTGGTTTGCGGGCATTGCCCTTTGTATCGAGCTCCATGCTCGTCGGCGGACGCCAGAACCTGGCGTTCATCCGGTCCACTACCCGCCGGGCCGCTTGGACATGATGAACTTGTTGTGCCGTTGCATTGGCCGCTGTGCCCAGAATGCCAAGGCGGCCATCGGAAATCTGCGCCCCTGTCTGGGGATCATGGATATTCCCTCGCAGGTTCTGATAATCGGGATACCGTCCAGCATCGAAGTTCCAATGTGCCCGCCGCCCGCGCATTTCGAGGAACCCAACCCACGCATGGGAGACATCAGCCCCTTTGGCAACGACATATGCCGAGGGAATGCCGCAGGCTTTGGCAACACTCATCGCGTAGTATGCTTGGTCTGCGCATACGCCACCATATTTTTTGATCTGTTCGAGTGAATAGTTCCCCGCCGCGGTGACTCGTTTGGTTTTTCCTAAGCGATAGTGCGCATCGTCGTACATGATCTCGAAGAACCGCTGTCCGATCCCCGGGCTTGTGCGATAGGTATTGTGGGCCCATTGAAGCTGATCAACCGGCTCGGCGACATCGACCACAAAGACCAATGAAGAAGCGGGAAGCCGATCCAGAGCGATATACATCGTCGGCGCGTTGTTGACAAAGAAATCGAAGAGATCAATCGGGTCTACCCCTTGGGGAGTATTCTCATTGACTCGGAGGGTGTATTTCGATCCCTCGGGCAGATCATGCACCACACAAATCGCAGCAGCCAACGCGGGGAAGGCATTCACCTGATCCCCGCGTGTGCTCATCAACTCCATCGCCAGGCGCACAACCGCTTCCTTGTTGTCCTGCTCATCCACAAGGAGCCCGAGCTCTTGGAGGAAGGCAGGTGATTGGGCCAAGGCAGCAATGACCGCACCAGGGTTGCGATGCCCCGACATATTCACGGTTTCGAGGATGCTGATGGCGGCTTCGGTGCGAACCATCGCATCGAACTGGCGCAGCCCGGCATGAGCCGAGACATAATCGCCGAGTTGGTAGGCCTGCGAGATTGCGTCCTTGAGTGACTCCCTATCCGTCACCGATGCAAGGATCGCATCGGTCTGCGCGATCGTGTCCTTGGTGAACTGATCTGTTCGCTTGCGAGACTGGGCATCAGCATGGGGGCTCATGAGCCCGATCAAGATCAACGAGCAGGCAAGCGGGAACAATCGGGATGGGATCAGGCATGTCAGGTTGATCATGTGCGGGGTGCTCCTCTAGATGGTTCAATCGTAGGGGGGGCGATACGGTGCTATCCGCATACCGATGGCGAGAGTTGCACGAAAAAGCCGCCCCCGGAGCATCCAGAGGCGGCTGAAAAACCAGTGCGATTCAAATCAAACTCAAATCCCGAGGATGCCGCCGAGCACATCGCCATAGGCGACGATCAATCCCGCAAACACCACCGAAACGATCGAGATCAGTTTGATCAGGATGTTGAGGGCAGGCCCGGAAGTATCCTTGAATGGATCGCCGACAGTATCGCCGACAACGGTCGCCTTGTGATCGTCCGAGCCCTTGCCATAGACGATGAGGTCGCCATTGCCCGCTGCGATCGCTTCCTGTGCGCGATCCAAGATTGCGCTGCGGACAGCGTCAGGAACCTTGGACGAGTTTCCGGTACCATTGACCATCTCCTCAGCGGTGGTTGAACCATAGGATTCAAGCAACTTCTTGGCATTGTCCCAGGCGCCGCCCGCATTGGCCATAAAGACTGCCAGTGCAAAGCCCGAGGTCAGCCCGCCGACGAGCATGCCCATCACGCCTGCAACCGAGAGGGTCAGCCCGACAAGAATCGGGACCGCAATGGCCAAGATCGAAGGCACAACCATTTCCTTCTGAGCGCTCGATGTCGAAATCGACACACACTCAGCATAATCTGGATAGTGATGCCCATCGAGATCAACACCCTTCATAGGCCAGTTGTCTGGATTGGCAAGGTCTTCTTCGGACATTCCGCCATTTCGCAACGCCTGACGAATAAACCCAAACTGGCGCCGGCATTCGTTCATCATGGCATAGGCCGCCCGGCCAACAGCGTTCATAGTCAAGGCACAGAACAAGAACGCAAGCATCGCCCCGATAAACACACCGCCGAGGAGCTTTGGGTTTGCAAGGGTCACATCGTAGAACGCAAGCACATCCTTGACTCGCCCGCGCTCTGTCGAAGCCATGGTCGCGTGCCAGCCTTCGCCAGCAATCTCATATCGTGAATCATGGCTCGCGGTCAGTGCAAACACATCACCTTTCTCAATGCCAGGGATCTTCGAGCTGTGCTGTCCGTCACTGCTGACCACATCGAGCAACATTCCGCCATCGACGATCTCGCCTTCATCACCGGGCGTGACGACAGCGAACTTGCCATACCCTTGGTGAATTGCGAATCCGATCTCTGAATCGGCAGGCACAACAAACGCCGATCCATCGCCATAGAAGTTCTCTGCCTGATTACCAATCTGAACCTGAACGATCTGGATGTACGCTGCAAAGAGTGCCATCGCCGTGAGGGCTGCCGAACCAATGGCAAATCCTTTCCCGGTGGCAGCGGTCGTGTTGCCGAGCGAATCGAGCATGTCGGTGCGTTCGCGAACGATCGGCTCTTGCCCGGTCATTTCCGCGTTTCCGCCAGCATTGTCTGCGATTGGGCCATAGGCATCAGTTGCCAGTGTGATTCCGAGTGTCGAGAGCATCCCGACCGCTGCGATCCCTACGCCGTACAACCCCATCAGGAACGAATCGCCACCGCCAGCAAAGGCGAACGCGAGGATAATCGCTGCAACCACGGTCAAAAGCGAAGCCCAAGTCGACTTCATGCCCTCAGCAATACCCGCGATAATCACCGTTGCCGGGCCGGTCAATGCCTGCTCAGCAATTCGTTTGGTTGGTGAATGCTCGTACGAAGTGTAATACTCCGTCGCATGCGCGATCACCAAGCCCGAGAGCAAGCCCGAACAGATCGAAAGCCCAAGCCCCCACCAGGTCGTGATGCCTTCGAGCTCAGGCACATCGTTGAAGATGAACCAGAGCAGTGCAAATGCGCCAAGGACGATCAGCGCCGAAGCAATATATACGCCTTTGTGCAATCCTTTGAGCAGTTGGGAGAAGGTTGCGTTTTCTTTGGCCTTGACCGCGAAGATTCCGATGATCGAGCAGAAAATGCCCAACCCGGCGAGCGCCATCGGGGCAGCTGCAAGCTTGAGCCCCAGTGCGTTGCCCGCTTCGGTGCCCACAGTCATGGTCATGGCAGCTGCAGCACCAAGTGCCATGGTCGCCAAGATCGAGCCGTAGTACGACTCGTAGAGGTCAGCACCCATGCCAGCCACATCGCCGACATTGTCGCCGACATTGTCAGCGATTGTTGCCGGGTTGCGTGCATCGTCTTCAGGAATCCCCGCTTCAACCTTGCCCACAAGGTCCGCACCAACATCGGCAGCTTTGGTATAGATGCCGCCGCCAACACGGGCGAAGAGTGCCTGCGTTGAAGCACCCATCCCGAAGGTGAGCATGATGGTCGTGATCTCGGTGATCCCGCCACCGATCCCGGTGGCATTGAAGATAAAGAACCACGCCGAGACATCAATCAGCGCAAAGCCAACAACATTCAAGCCCATGACCGCGCCCGAACGGAACGCAACGGTCAGCCCTTCGTTGAGCGAGTCTTTGACCGCGTGGGTTGTCCGAGCCGAGGCGTTGGTCGCCATCTTCATCCCGAACCACCCGCACAAGCCTGAGAACAGACCCGCAACAGGCACACCGATGAGAGCGAATGGTGATTGGAGCCCCAAGGCGAACATGCCCGCGAGGAAGATAATCAGCAGAACAAACACGCCTGCGACGACCTTATACTGGCGAGTCAGGTACGCCATCGCACCATCACGGACCGCCTGGGCGATCTCGATCATGTCTTCGGACCCTTCGGATCTCTTCATCACCGAGCCTTGGAAAGCCTTGGCCATCAGCAGGGCAAGGATGCCCCCGACCGGTGCCAGGTAATACGCAGGCGTGACATCCGCCATTGATGCCAATGTTGGCATGAGTTGCATACTCATTGTGTTCAACCCTTTGTGTTGCGCAGACCCTGCTGCGCGTGCTGTGTGGTGCTTCTCTCAAAGCCATCGCCTGCACACTTTGCACTGTGCGTTGTGAGGCGATACGGATAACAGGTGCCAGCAAACGCCGGCGTTCAATTTGTCTCAACAACCCCATAAATGGGGTCGCAAGTATAGATCGGCCAACTGGTAAGAATCCGATGAAACAGAAAGGAAAGGGCTTTCTATGCACTTCCCACCCATCCCGCCATCAGACCGGCCATCAGGACAACGACCAGACAAAAAACCTCCGCATATGCGGAGGTTGGTCATTTCTTCAAATGTCGATCGGCAGAGCCGTATCAGTCGCGCCGAGGCACCGCCTTGCGGGCTGCCCGGTTCTTACGCTCCGAAGGCTTCTCGTAGTATTCCTTCCGCTTGATATCCTTGGTCAATCCTTCTTTCTCGCAAAGCTTCTTAAACCGGCGCATCATCTGTTCTGCGCTTTCGTTGCCACGAGATTTGATCCGAATCGCCATGTGAACTCCTCAGTTCGTTCAAGTAAGGACATCATTACCAACCCGATACCGGTGCATCGGGTTCCTATCCAAGGCGCGGATCGTTGCAAGGTCAAGCCGACAAATGAATTGACTCACACAAGCTTGCGGGTTCTTTGGATTATGACGCTGTCGGTGGTGTAGCGGGGCGCAATTGACCGATAATATCGCCCATGCAACCTGCGAAACACCTCATAAACAGCGCCATGTGCACCATTTTTGTCAGTTTGGCCCTGATCGCCCCAATTGGATGCCAATCCCTCCCCGCCCTGCGAGAATCCCGCGCCTGGCACGGGCAAACCCCGATCTACGCCACCTACCGATTCGGGCTCCTCCACACCGAGCTCCCCCCTGGGCACTCGATCGAAGCCGTCATGGCCACCGCCCGATCCGTGCTCTATCGCCAGGGGCACATCATCGAAGAGGCATCTGTCTCGCCTCAAGGCGGGCGACTCGTCGCCCTGGCCCCACGCCAAGCGCCCTACGACAAGATCAAAATCACCACCTCCTTCGAAGGCGGCGGCATCGTTCTCGTCATCAACATCGATCCCGCAGAAGAAAATCGCGCCCGCGTCGTCCTCGAATCCATCCTCGAACCACTGGGCATCTAGGCGGTGTATTGTGTCCAAAACCATCCCCATAAAACCATCCCCATAAAAAAGCCCCATGCACACGCATGGGGCTTTGTCATTATTCAGTCAATCTCAACGGTCTTCAATCGGGACATACGGCACATTGTGAGGCCCAACATAATCCGTCGTCGGACGATACAGCCGATTGTCACTAAGCTGCTCGATCACATGCCCGGCCCAACCCGCGATCCGCGCCAGCACAAACATCGGCGTGAACAAATCAAGCTTCAATCCAATACAGTGATAAGTCGTCGCCGAGTAGAAATCGACATTGGGATAGATCCCCTTGGCTGCGTACTCGCGCTCCATGACCTTCTCGATCGCTTGCGATTTGAGATACAGGTCCATATTGCCCGTATCCTCTGCAAGCTGCTTGGCAAGGGTCATCAGCTCGCTTGCGCGAGGATCCTTTGCCTTATACACCCGGTGTCCGAACCCCATGATCCGTTCTTTGTTCTTGATCATGTTCATCACATATTCCTCAGCCGCATCGACCGATGGAATCTGATTGAGCATCCGCATCACACCCTCGTTGGCCCCGCCATGGAGTGGCCCGCGGAGCGAACCGACCGCTGCGGTAATCGCCGAGTACACATCCGAGAGCGTCGAGATGACCACGCGAGCTGCGAAGGTCGAGTTGTTGAGTCCATGATCCGCATGGGTAATCATGCAGATATCAAATGCCCGGATCATCGCATCGGTTGGTTTCTCGCCGTTGAGCATGTAGAGGAAGTTGCCCGCGAAGTTGAGCGACGGATCAGGATCAAGAATCTCAAGTCCGCGTCGATGCCGATCAAACGCGGCCACAATCGCCGGAGCCGTCGCCAGAATCGCCAGCGATTTCTCACGGGCCGCCTCGACCGAGTTGTCATTCGGCGACGGATCATCCATCGCCATCGAACTAATCATCGTCCGGATCACATGCATCGGCTCAGCATCCACCGGGCACGCCTTGATCCGCTCTTTGAGCGAATCGCAGAGCCCATACTGAGAACGCAGATTCGCCGAGAACACCTTCAGTTCCTCAGCGGTCGGCAAACGCTTGTTCCACAACAAGAACACCGTCTCACCGAACGAGCTCTTCGATGCCAGATCCCCGATGGAGATGCCGACATATTCGAGAATCCCCTCAGTACCATTGATAAACGACATTTCTGTCTGTGCGGCGACGACGCCTTCGAGGCCCTTCGAAAATGTTTTTTCAGCGGTACTCATGATTCAGTCCTTCTTTGCCCCATTTGGCAAATATGCGGGTCGAAAAAGCGGTAATTGAGTGCAATCAAAAATGAAAACTGCCTCAAAAGAGCGGATGAGATTATAGGCATCATCCCCTTCATCGGCGATATCTCGGGCGATCTTGGGCGTACGATCTGACCGTGTTGATCCCCCTTGGTACAGACCGTCCAAACAAGCGAAAAGCCCTGATTACGCCCATACTCATTGGCATAAATCTGGGTGTTTTCATCCTCATGCTCATCCTCACCAAGGTCGATCCCGCCGCGGCAGATCGAATTGGGTACTTCGGGGCCATCTCCAGGCACCATTTCGAGCCCTGGCAGCCAATCACCTCCATGTTTATCCACGCCGGGTTCATGCACATCTTCGGCAACATGCTCTTCCTCATGGTCTTCGGCCCGCCCGTCGAAGACCGATTCGGACGCATCGGATTCACCATCTTCTACTTCGCAGGCGGAATCGCCTCCGGATTCGCCCACATCGCCCTCGAATCCGCCCCCGCAGTCGGGGCCTCAGGGGCAATCGCTGCCGTCTCGGGCGCATTTCTCATCCTTTTCCCCAACACCCGGATCAAGTGTTTTGTCATCTTCTTCATCATCGGCATCTTCATGATCCCCTCATGGTGGCTCATCGGGCTCTTCGTCGTCCTCGATCTCGGAGCCCAAGTCTTCACCCCCGCCAACGGCATCGCCAACATCGCCCACCTCGGGGGCTACGCCTTCGGTGCCCTCACCGCCCTCACCCTCCTCATCACCGGCATCCTCCCCAAAGAACCCTACGACATGTTCTCCATCATCAAGCACAAGAAACGCCGGGCCGATTTCAAAGCCGCCCATGCCATCCACAACAAAGCAGGCGTCTACGCGTCTGAAAAAGAGGTCGATCCCATCACCGCTGAGATCGCCCAGCACCGCACCCAGATCGGCGCCGCACTTGCCAACAGCGATCTCGCAGGTGCTGCAGATCAATACCTCCAAATGCTCGCCAAGTTTCCCAGCCACGCCAAAGCCCTCACCCTCCACCGCGACGCCCAATACCAGATCGCCAACCACCTCTACCAATCCGGCAACCGATCTGCTGCTGCCGATGCCTTCACCCGCCTCCTCGAATCCTACCCCAACGATCCCGAACGCCACATCATCACCATCCTCCTCGCCCGCATCCGCGCTCACGACCTAGGCGACCCCATCGGAGCCCTCGAACTCCTCGAAGACCTCGACGAGAAAGTCCACGATACCGATACCAAGGCCCTCATCGAAAACGAACTCGAAACCATCCGCGCCATCCCCCAATAGAACGGGCTCCCAGCCCGTTTCTTCATCTACCCGAAAGACCATCCCATGACCCCTCACCCCCGAACCCGCATCAAAGTCTGCGGGATCACCACCCCCGACGCCGCCCACGCCGCTGTAGATGCCGGTGCCGATGCCATTGGGTTCGTCTTCGTCAAAGACACCCCCAGATACATCGACCCCGAAGAGGCCGCAGCGATTATGTATTCATTGCCCCCCTTCGTCGCCGCCGTTGGCGTCGTCCAGGACCTCGATGTCGATGCCTTCTGCGCACTCGAATACGCATGCCCGGCGCACACCATGCAACTCCACGGCCGTGAGCCCGTCGATGTCGTCGCCGCCTGTGGCCCAGGCGTCATCAAAGCATTCAAATACGAAGATGCCACCATCAACTCACAGCTCGAACGCTGGGCCAAGGTCGATGAGGTCGATGCACTCTTGATCGACGGCTCCACCGGCGGCACCGGCGAATCCTTCAACTGGAAAAACCTCGCGCCGCACTTGATCGACTACCCAAAGAAAATCATCATCGCCGGCGGGCTTGACGAAACCAATGTCGAAGAAGTCATCAAGACCCTGCGTCCCTACGCCGTCGATGTCTCGACGGGTGTTGAAGACGCCCCCGGCATAAAGAATCCGCAAAAAATAGCCACCTTCTGCACCGCCGTCCGCGCCGCCGATGGCTAACTCCTCAACGCTCTCTCCAAGCGAGCCGCGACCGTAAGGGAGCGGTCCTTTCTCATGTGATTTGGATTCAAGGAAGACCGCTCCCTCACGGTCGCGGCTCGTCAATCCCCGCCTTTGCCACCGCCAAAGCCGCCGCCACCACCGACTCTTGGGCAACCCCATCCACATGAATCACCGATTCAGCGATCTCCCGGTATAGATCATCCCGCTGCTCGAAAAGCATCTCCACTTCATCCACCACATCCCCCCCCACAAGCGCAGGCCGATCCGTATTGTCCGTGTTCCTGAGCCGATCCTGCAAGGTCGCAGGCAACGCCCGCAGGTAAATCACCTGGCACGAACCCGCTTCAAGCATCGCACGGCACCCCCGAGCTGTCGGTGTCCCGCCCCCAAGCGCAACCACCTGATTCGTCGTTTCAAGCACCGAAACAAGCGCCTTACCCTCCGCTTCTCGAAACGCCTCGACTCCATGCGAAGCAATCGCCTCCCCCGCCCCGGCTGCCCCCATCATTTCCGAAGTCACCTCATCCAAATCAACAAACGCCCGATTCAGCTGCTGTGCCAGCACCCGCCCAATCGTCGACTTCCCACACGCACGAAGCCCAATCAAAATCAGATTGGGCTTCGCATCACTCATCATCTTTTCTTCCCCTAATCCCTAGTCCCAAATCCCGAGTCCCTTCTTCTTCAATCTTCTTTCACCCGCGCCATATACGACCCATCTTCGGTCGAAATCTTCACCATCTCCCCAATTGCAATAAACGGCGGCACTCGGGTCTTCAATCCCGTATCACACACCGCTTCTTTGAGCTGGTTCGTCGCCGTCGCGCCCTTGATCCCAGGTGCCGTATCGGCAATCGTCAGCACCACCGCGCTGGGTAGTTCAATCGCCACTGGGTTGTCGCCATGGAACAAGACTGTGCATGACGAGTTGGGCGCCATATAGAGCAGCGTGTCATCGAGCAGCTCTTTGCTCAACTCCACCTGGTCATAATTTTCGAGATCCATAAAGGTCCCGCCGCCCGCGCCATCGTCATAGAGAAACTCCATCTCCCGTTTATCGAGGTTGGTGCCTTCAACGACTTCCGACCCAGAGAACCGCTGTTCTTTCATCCCTGTCCCATCGACCGCCCGCATCTTCGCCTGAATATACGCCGGCCCCTTCCCAGGCTTGACATGCCCAATCTTGGTGACAATATACAGTTTGCCGTTCATATCGAGTGCCGTACCGGGGCGAATTTCATTTGCTTTCATGATGATTTCCAGGGATTCAAGTCGTGGGGGAGTCCGCAGCGTTCTGCCAACAGCGAATCAACGATCCGCCTCCCATCATAGCCTCCAAATCCCCCCTCATACGCCCCGAAATCGCCACACATTCTTCGCCCCGTAGACGAGCATTCCCGCTCGAAGATGCGATATCATAACCAAAGGCCAAGACCAAACCCTCCAAGCCGCAAGCGATCTAGGCGACGCGGCACAGAAGGTTGTAACGGTGTTGCAGCGGTGGGGCGAATGATTTTGAGGGATACCAGAAAATGGCTAAGGCAGAGGATGTGATTTTCAGTATGCACCCTTTGAGAGGAATCAGTTGACAGCGAATGCATCATCCTCCCCACGAGTTCTCATTGTTGCCGAACATGCGTCAGCCCGGTTTGGTGGAGAGGCAATTCTCCCTTTGCATTACTTTCGTTTTCTCAGGAAGCGAGGGGTGGAGACTTGGCTTGTTGTGCACGCAAGGACGCGGGCCGAGTTGAATGACGCCATTGATGCGAGCGATCAGGATAGAATATTTTATATCCCCGACACCGTTGTTCATCGCACGCTGTGGCGACTTGGAAAGCGACTCCCCCAGCGGATCGCCTCGATCGTCACCGGAATCCCCATGCACTTGTTCACACAGTGGCTTCAACGGCGTGTTGTTCGCAAACTCGTAGCCCAAAACAGCATAGATGTTGTTCATGAACCCATCCCGGTTTCACCCAAGCAACCCTCACTGATGTATGGCGTAGGTGCACCGGTGATCATCGGCCCAATGAACGGCGGGATGACCTTTCCACCAGCGTTCAAGTCGATGGAATCAAAGCACGAACGCATATTGATCAACATCGGAAGATACACATCCAGCATAGCCAACATGCTTATGCCCGGAAAGCGGCATGCCAAGCTGTTGCTTGTTGCAAACGATCGAACGAGAAAAGCTCTCCCGAAGAATGTAAATACTCGAATCATTGAACTCGTCGAAAATGGTGTCGATCTCAGTGTTTGGAAAAATACAGCTCAGAAAAGCATTCTCGATACAACAGCAGAGAAGAGTATTCGCTTTGTTTTTATGGGCAGGATGGTGGACTTGAAAGCGGTCGATATCTTGCTCGATGCGCTGGCAATCCTCGATTCAGAGGAGAACGATTTCAAGATTCATCTTGATCTTCTGGGCGATGGCCAAGAGCGATCAAGGCTCGAAGAGCAAGCATCGAGACTAAAAATCACCCACATGGTCCAGTTCCACGGCTTCTTATCGCAAGAAGAATGCGCCACATATCTCGCTCGGTGTGATGCACTTATTTTGCCAAGCCTGCACGAGTGTGGCGGGGCTGTTGTACTCGAAGCCATGGCGATGTCCAAACCTGTCATCGCCACCGACTGGGGCGGCCCAGCGGATTACCTCGACGAGCATTGTGGGATTCTGTTGCCACCCGATAGCCGAGATTCGCTCGTTCAGGGATTCGCAAAGGCAATGAAACAGCTTGCCGAGTCCCAAAGCCTTCGGGATCGACTGGGGCGTGCGGGCCGCGACAAGATTGAGACTGTATATGATTGGGAAATTAAAATTGACCAAATACTATCAATCTATCGCTTGGGGCAGGAAAAATAATATTTTCAGCCATCACCACCTGCCGTACCTTTGGCACCGGCATGACATGCGCATGTTCCGCATGAACAGGCCGCCTAATTCCACATCCCTCATAATTTGCTGCTCTTCCCCCTTCTCCCTTCCCCCTGCGTGTACCTCTTCCCTCCCAAAAAACACCCCGCTAAAGCGGGGTAGCAAACACAAACGCAAAGTCTCAAATTAAAGAATCTCGTATTGCTCAAGAATTTTGCGCATCTGTCCCACCGTGTCACCCTTGGGGTCGATCAGTTCGGCGCACCATCCAAAGGCCTGCGCGCCCTCGACATTGGCTTTCGAATCATCAAAAAATAGCACCTGTTTTCCCGAAGCACCAACCCGACGCTCAAAGGCGGCAAAGGCCTTCTCATCGGGCTTGGCCAGGCCGAAAAGAAAACTTGCATGCTTATGCTCGATCAACCCCGCAGCTGGGAAGTCTTCTTCCATCCGAGCCCAGTGTGATTCATTGGTATTGGAGAACAGGGCGGTTGAGAGGTCGGCAAAGCTGTTCAACTCCTCGATCAACTCCTCGACCCCCTCGTACTCTTCAATCAGCCAGGCGTCGTGGATAGCTGCGATGTCCTCGACGGTGTGGAATTCTTCCGATTCCTTGGCGATGGATCGGCAGAAGGCCTTGTCACTCATCTGCCCGGTATGGAACCGCTTGGCGATCGCGTCCTGTTTGGCGAGGCATTTCTTAGAGATCTTCGCATTAGGCGCTTTGATCCCCGCAGCTTTGCATCCTTCTTGCCAGGTCTGGCAGATTCGAAGGATCACGCCGCCCCAATCGAAGCAGACGAGCCGAATATCGTGATCGGATTGATCCTGTTGAGCCATACCTGATTATACGCCAGCCGACGAGCATTTCATCACCTCGTCCATCACCGTTGTGGCAAATGCCCCTCTGGGGAGCTCAAAGGCACATCGGATATAGGCTCCATGCTCATCAATCCCACCTTCGACCTCGGGATCAATCACTGGGATACGCATCGGGCGCCGATCGCCTCCGATCATCGGGTACCCGCCCGAATCTTCGCATTGGTGCAAGTCCTCAGTTGCGACACCAGCGTCGGCGAGGGCTCGGAGTTCGTGCTCGCCGACTTGGCCGCTTGCCCGAGGCATCGTTGTTCCCCACATCGGCCCCGAGGGCGAGAGCTCAAAGTCGCCCACCCGCTGGGCCAGGGTTGATCCATCCCGGCTCAGCTCCTCACCCGTCACCACAAAGCTCGACCGGTTCTTCATCACAAAGGCCAGGTCGCCTTCGATCAGCCGATCCATCGTCCCAGTTTCGATCCGATCGTTGAGCACATGGTTGAACACAGCCGACTGGAAGGCTGAGATAAAGAACCCCGCAGCGGTCGGATCAATCGCCCGCAACGCCTTGGCTGGCGGATGCTCGTTGCTCAGTGCTCGAAGCAGGTTCCGCTCGATCTTGAACACCTTGGGCATCAGCTCAAACCCATCTCGATACCGTCCGTCCGCATATGCCTGGCGTGCATCCACCGAACCCTTGGGGGCACCGGGTTTGGGCGAGAGGATCAGATCGAGGGCCTGCTGGGCATCGCCGAGGATCATCGCGCGCCCGACGAGATGATTATTCATCAAGAACCCGAACCGCTGCTCGCCGATGCGATTGGGCGCGCCGTGCTTGGCGAGCATGTCGAGCGATTGCTTGGCCTGGCGGACACTCAGCGGATCGACGCCTCGCACCTTGATCGAGAATCGGTTGCCCTTGAGGTGCCCGCGCTGGAGCTTGTTGGTGTGCAGATCAACCCAGAGCACCGAGGCACGATCATGGACAAAGCTCGGAAAATCTTCAGGCGTCTTGCCCGGCGTATGGATCGAAATCACCTGGCGCGTCATCGCGTGCTTGTCTTTGAGCCCGGCGTGCCCGATGGCGTTGCGTTTGACCTTGAAATGGCGCGAGAGTGCATCGCGGAGCTGGAGGGTGGTGAGTTCGCGCTTCTCGACGAAGAGAAAGATGTGCTCGCCTTCGCCAGCCGGGTTGTAGAGGGGAATTTCTTCGACGAGAAAATCCTGTGGGCGAGCTTTGAGCTTTCCGCCGATCCCGGGGATGTCAGCGGTGAGGTAGCGCGGGGCGTGGGCACCGGTGGTGAAGGGAGGCGTTGATTTTGAAGCGGTGTTCATTGTGTTCACTCAAACCCGTCTGGGTTTTCGAAGTCATCCATCGGCGGCAAGATGGCATGCTCGATAACGGATTCATCGACAAAGATCGGGACTTCGCCGGCAATGCCCAAGGCGATGGCATCGGAGGGGCGGGCATCGATTTCGAGTTGTTGGCCGGTGTGGTCGGTGAGGTTGAGGGTTGCGTAGAAGGTGCCTTCGATGATGTTGGTGATGGCGATCGAGTCGAGGGTTGCGCCGAGTTGTTCGATGGTGTTGGCGAGGAGATCGTGTGTCATGGGTCTGCCGATTTCGACGCCAGAGAGTCGCCGGTCGATGGCGATGGCTTCGGAGATGCCGATGATGATTGGGAACGCCCGTGCGTGCGCCGGGTCGACGCCAACTTCACGAAGTTCGATCAGCTGCGCCGGGTTGCGTTCGCGGATGAGTATTCGTGCCAGTTCCATTTGGATGCGCATGGTGTGTGCCTTTGTGTAGGTGCGCAATTGAAGG